>ONVT01000053.1 GCA_900321365.1 uncultured Eubacteriales bacterium
TCCGTCGCCCAGCATACACAGGAAGGATACTTTGCGCTGTCAGAAAAGCTGAAGGATTCGATCCTGAACGGATCCTTCTGGCCGCAGATTGAGCAGCAGTTCCTCCATCTTCTTGACTACTACGGGCAGGAGCCTGTCATCGTCCGGTCCAGCAGCATTCTGGAGGACGGCTTTGACAATGCGTTTGCCGGAAAATATGACTCGGTCTTCGTGCCGAACATCGGCACAAAGCAGGAGCGTCTTGCAGCCTTTGAGGACGCGGTGCGGATTGTCTACGCAAGCACCATGTCCCTCTCTGCCCTGGACTACCGCAGGCGGCGCTCCCTGTCTGAGCGCGATGAAGAGATGGCCGTTCTGGTGATGCGGGTTTCCGGATCACATTTCGGTAATTATTTCATGCCCTGCGCCGCAGGCGTCGGCTACTCCTGCAGTCCCTACCGCTTCCTTCCTGCGCTGAGTCCTTCCGCGGGCATGCTCCGCCTGGTCATGGGGCTGGGAACCTCCGCCGTGGACCGCACCGAGGGCGCCTATCCCCGCCTGGTCAGCCTGGACCAGCCCGAGGCCACGCCCTACCACAGCGCCTCTCAGAAGCACCGCTACAGCCAGCGGAAGATTTCCCTGATCGACAAGACGACGGCTTCGTTCCGGTATGTGACTCTGGAAGAGCTTTCCGGCTCTCTCCCGTTCTGGCTCAGGCGCATCCTCCTCGAGCATGACACGCAGGCGGAGAGAATC
The DNA here is from genome assembly GCA_900321365.1 of uncultured Eubacteriales bacterium. The sequence goes on from ONVT01000053.1 coordinate 736, forward strand.
CTGCGCGAACGCGGGGACAGGCGCAGCGTTGAGTTCGTCTCCTGCCATGGAATCACGAAAAACCGGCAGATGATGGATCTCATGCAGGGAATGCTGCATCAGCTGCAGGAGAGCTATGGCCAGAGTGTCGACATCGAGTTCACGATCAATCTGAGTGAAGACGGCGACTACGTCGTCAACCTCCTCCAGTGCAGGCCTCTGCTGGTAATGGCCCTAAGCGGCATGGACAGTCCTTCCTTATCTTCGGGCTCTGACAGCTGCTCCGGGGAAGGGGGGAACGATCCGGCACGTCTTTCCGGATCCGGCATACAGGGCAAAGACGGGGATGAATCCGGTATCCGTGACAGAGACGGAAAAGAGAGCGCCGTCATACTGGAGACGCTCCGCTCTTCCATGGGTGTCTCCCGCCTTGTCAATGTGGACGGGATCGTCTGGATCGACCCGGTCGCCTACTATGAGATGCCCTACGCGGACAAACCCGCCATTGCCCGCAGTCTCGGCAGGCTGAACTGGCACTTCCGCGAGACGGACAAAACGCTCGTCCTTCTCACGCCCGGGCGCATCGGGACATCCTCCCAGGAGCTGGGGGTTCCGACCGCGTTTTCAGATATCAGTTCCTTCCGCGCCATCTTCGAAATCGCGGAATCCAGAGCGGGATACCAGCCTGAGCTCTCCTATGGAAGCCATATCTTCCAGGATCTTGTGGAGTCGGACATTCTGTACGGGGCGGTGTTCGAGGATGAACGGCGGGTGCATTTTCACCCGGAGTATCTGAAGGCGCTGCCAAATGACATCCTCCGGATCGTCCCGGAAGCGGACAGTTCCGTCATCGCCTATTACGACATGAGCAATTGTTCCTGCTGCCTGATGAACGACATGCAGAAGGAGCATCTGCTCCTGTCCGCGGCTGTCCTGTAATCACCATATAGCATGAGGTTTCCGATATGAATACCCGAACCAGAGAAAAACAGATCCGCAACGCCGCCGCAGCCCTGCCCATAGGACGGCAGGGTGCCGACCTGACCAGAGTTCCCGCCGCCGTGAAAGAGCAGCTTAAGACGCTGTGCGGCGATGCATGCCCCCGGGACTGGAACGGCTGGAATTCATATGTCTGCGACTGGCTGCTCGAAGACTACTATCCGGGGAGAAAAGAGGTGCCCCTGAGACAGGAGCGGCGGCAGGCTGTCCTGTTCTATCTGGATGTCCTGAACGCCCTTTTCGACAGGGAGGAGGAGCTGCTCGGAAAGGACCGCACGAGGAGCCTGGTTTTTCTCAGCGAAGAACAGGCGCAGGGGTATGACAACAGCGCGGTCTATCTGCGTCTTCTGAAGGTCCTGCGGGAAGGATACCTGTATGCCTTCATGCGCCTCCACCGCCTGGTCACAGGCTTTGAAACCCTCGGACATATCTCGGGTGTGAGCTTTGTGTCGGTCTATATCGCGATGCAGCTCCTCCATACAGGCGTAAAGGTGGACCCGGCCCTTGCCGCCGGTGCGGCAATCCTCCATGACATCGGCAAGTACGGCTGCCGTCCGGAGGAGTCTTCCCGCGTCGCCTACCTTCATTATTATTATACCTATGAGTTCGCCCAGCGCATGCACCTTGCACAGATCGGCTCCATCGCCTCCGCCCACTCTGTGTGGGACCTGGAGCTGGAGAATCTCAGCGTCGAAAGCCTGCTCCTGATCTACGCGGACTTCCGCGTCAAGAGCATCCGGAAGAAAGACGGAAAGGAAGAGGTCTGCTTCTGGACCCTGAAGGAATCCTATGACATCATTCTCGGCAAGCTTGACAACGTGGACGAGAAGAAGCGCAGGCGCTACGCGAAGGTCTACGCGAAGCTGAAGGACTTCGAGGATTACCTCATCTCCCTCGGTGTCTCGACGGATCTGGAAAGCGGTTTCGAAAAGCCCGCTCCCGGCACCCCCTACTCCCTCATGGGAACGGATGAGATGGTGCAGGCCTTCAAGTTCCTTGCCATCTCCCAGAACCTGAAGGTCATGTACACCACGGGACATGACGTTTCCTTCATCAGCCTGCTGGAAGATATCCGCGGCGAGAAGGACTGGAGACATGTGAGGGCATTTCTGACCGTAATCGAAGAGTACTCCGGCTACCTTCCGCAGGAACAGAAGCTGGTCATCCTCGATTTCCTCTATGAGATGCTCTCCCATCAGGATGGTGATATCCGGCGCCACAGCGCCCGCATCTGCGCGAAGATCATGGCGGGATTTGACATCACCTTCCGCAAGGAGCTTCCGGAGGATGTGGCTCCTCCCAGAATCGGCCGCAGAATGGTGGACGTATGGAGCTCATTTTTCCACAGGATGCTCTTCCCGAGTCATATGATGACCGAGCAGCACCGCCGCTGGATCGGCTACAGCATGAAGACTGTCGTTCGCTGCCTTCTGGAGATGTGCGAGGGCGAACGCAGGCGCGACGTCCTGGGCGTGATCCTGGAGCACTACAAGTCGTCCCGCTGGGAGGGACTCACAAGGTTCCTCCTGCTTGACTGCATGCCGGAGATTCCATATGCCCTGTGCACCTCCAGCCAGCGTAAGCTTCTATTCCGCTTCGCCAGAGGGTTCCTGGACTCGGAAGACATGGAGATCCGTGTCAGCGCCCTGCGTTTTCTTCTGTGCTGGCTCAGGCAGGGCTGCGCGAAAGACTCCGAGATGGAGACCACCGTGCGCGCCCTTGATACATCGGATTCCGATCCGGTCTGCGCGCGCTACCTGAGCGCACAGATCAAAAATCTTGTCCTTGGAACAGGCAGTATGCCTCCGTACGACGCGAAGCTCCTCTACATCGAGAACCAGCGGTCCGAGATCCCCTGGATCTATAAACTGGTGAACCTTGAGATTCTTCAGAAGGAGATGCTTGAGGAGCCGGATCTTCTGAAAGTGTACCAGTATTCCTCGCACCTGCTGAACATGCTTCAGTTCAGCACCCGCGTGACGAACAAGCTCCAGGCAGGGGAGAACCTCGTCCGGATCATGCCCCGCCTGTCAGAGTCGCAGCGCTATGAGATTGTCCTCGAGCTCGTGCGCGCCCTGTCCATGGGCCAGTATTCCGTATCGAAATACATTCCGCAGTTCATGGGCCGGATCTACGTCATCCTGTCCGATGAGGAGCGGCACTCTCTCCTGGAGCAGTTCCACGATCTCTACGGAAGCCCCTCCGCGTCCGTCTCGATCCTCACGCTGGAGACAGTCAGCGTGATCCTGCAGCACCTGCCGGAAAACGGCATCTCCGACGCCGAGCGGCACACGCTGGAAGGAATGCTGTTCTCGGGCACCGTGCATTACAATGAGGAGGTCGCGAGGGAGGCATTCTACTTCCTCGGGGAGGGACTGTTCGGCAGTAAAAGCCTTGGCCTTGAACAGAAGAAAGAATATTTCACGGCAATGGCCAGGAAGATCCTCACCTTTATCCTGTGGGACCAGGAAAACCTGCTGTGGTACTATAACGCGGCATCGCTCAACCATATCTACCGGTTCCTCTCCGACTACCTGCAGGACCATGAGAGCATCTCCTTCTCGAAGCGCACGAAGATCGCCTTTTTCCCGGGAACCTTCGACCCGTTCTCGCTGGGGCATAAAGCCATCGTGAAGGAGATCGCCTCGATGGGCTTCCATGTGTTCCTGGCAGTGGACGAGTTCTCCTGGTCGAAGAGGACACAGCCCTATCGGATCCGCAGGAAGATCATGGTCATGTCGGTCGCGGATCTGAACAATGTGTTCCTGTTCCCGATCGAGATCCCCGTAAATATCGCCTGCCCGCAGGACCTGAAGCGCCTCAGGCAGTGCTTCCCCGACGAGGAGGTATACATCGTCGCGGGCAGCGACGTGGTGGAGCACGCCTCCGCCTACCGCGCGCAGTACAGCCCGGATTCGATCCATTCCTTCCCGCACATCATCTTCGCAAGGAACACGGAAGGCTCCTCCCTCGTCTGGCCGGGTACGGAGGGAGCCTTCGGAAGGCTGAAGAGCGAGGTGCTCTGGCTGAAGCTGCCTGCCTACTTCGAAAACATGAGCTCTACCAGGATCCGTCGCAATGTCTGCGACAATAAGGATATTGCGGATCTGGTGGAAAGTGTCGTGCAGAACTATATCTATGAGAATGGGCTCTACTCGATGGATCCTATCTACAAGCGCGCCGCCAGGACGAGACCGGTGGACACCATCCTTTCCGAGGGCCTGACAGAGGAGGTGCTTAAGGAGCTGGAGACGTCATTCTCCCTTCCTGCAGACTCCGTCCTGCTAAGCTGTCCCGCAGACAGCCGATGCGTGCTTCTTCGGAATAAAGAGGACGCTCCCGGGATCTGCGGAGCGGTCATTTACCATGACCTTCGTGTGGGGGAACTGCTCTCTTCGAGCTGTGACATCGACCTTGCCGCGCGCCTGAGGGACCGTATGTGCGGCAGAACCTGCGTGATCACGCAGATCCTCGGAAAGTCAGATGAGTCCCGGAACGAGTGCTTCACCGCCCTGGCGGAAATGCTCACGCTCTGCCAGGAGGCCGGATTCTCCTACGCGGTCTGTTTCCATGGAAAGGACTATGATACCCTGCTACAGTCCTTCGGTTTTGTGAGCGATGCGGATATGCCGGACTGCTATATCGTCGATTTGAGGCGCCCTCTCGTCCTTTTCTTCGACACACCCTCCTTCTTCAAGGATCCGTTCCTGGAGGATCCCCGGATCCGGCAGGTCCTGTGGGAATGCAACCAGAGGCTCTGTCTGGAGGTCGCGGGGCTATTCCCGGGCCAGCTGGTCCTGTGCTTCGATTCGGAGGTTATGAACCACAGGCTGATCCGGATGATCGTCGCAAATAATCCGGTTTCCGGCGTCCAGTACACGACAAAGACGCTGGGCGACAAGATCTGTGTGCCCTACGGCAAGATTCTGAAGGGGGTGCTGGTTCCGGACTGTGTCACGAAAGACCTGAATACGGAGAAGCTCTATGACATCGACATGGAGCATTTTGAGATAAGGGAGTTCCCCCAGTACGCGCCTCTGAGCATCCAGATCCGCACCATCAAATCCTTCATGCGCCCGGTGATCCTGGTAGATGACCTGTATCACAAGGGCTACCGGCTGAACGCGGTCCGCAGGGTCATGAAGGAAGAGGGGGTCGAATTCGACAAGCTGATCGTCGGCGTGCGCTCCGGCCGTGGAGACGACCTTGCCGGCCAGTCCGGCGAGCCGATCGAGTCCGTCTACTTTGTTCCGAATATGCGCGCGTGGCTGATTGAATCAGACCTGTATCCGTTCATCGGCGGCGACGGAATCCGGGTGAAGGAGCAGATCCACTCCTCTCCCTCCCTGCCCTCGGTCAACTCGATCCTGCCCTATCAGTTTCCCTCTTTCATGAAGGGAGCTTCCATGGCGGCCTTTTACCGAATGTCCGGGGTCTGTCTGGAGAACGCAAGGGATATCTTCCTGGCACTCGAGAAGCTGTACCAGAAAAAATACCACCGCAAGCTGACCATGTCCCGGATCGGTGAAGTGCTCGCCGAGCCAAGGCATCCGGACACCTGCATCCTGGACACCTCCGTCGTCCAGGAATCCCCCTCGGTCCTGCTGGAGCGGGAGATGCAGAAGCTGAGAAGGCTGAAACATCTGCTGGACGGGCAGTTCAGGATGTAGTTCACAACGAGGAAATGCAGAAGCCAGGAAGGCTGAAACACCTGCCGGACGGGCAGTTCAGGATGAAATAAAAGAACCTGTACATAAAGCACTTGTACAGGTTCTTACAGGTTCTGATTCAGCTTCGGATTTCCACCAGTCTCCTGATCCTGGGACCGATCAGAAGGGCGACCGCGATCTTGACAAGATCCGGGATGATGAACGGGATTACGCACCATCCAAGAACCGCGGCCAGTGAGACCGGTCCGTTCTGTCTGGTATAGACCACCATAAACCAGAGAGTGCCGAATGCGTAACAGATGAAAAGACCGGCCAGCATGGAAAAGAGCAGGCAGACCGTGCCGTTTCCAAAAAGACGCTCGATTCCCCACATGGCGAGCGCAGAGAAGAAAAATCCGATGATATAGCCGCCGGTGCTGCCAAGCAGAATTCCAATCCCTCCCGTGAACCCGGAAAAAACCGGCATTCCGATGGCGCCGAGAAGGATGTAGACAACCACACTTAACACGGCGCGCCTTCCGCCGACAATACTCACAGCAAGGAACACCCCCATCGTCTGGAGTGTAAAGGGAACCGTCGTCTGGATTGAGATCCACGAGCAGATCGCGATCAGCACCGCAAACTGCGCGGTGTAGACGATGTCGTAGGTCCTGGAACGCTGCTTTGAGACAGATTTTTTATTCTTTCGGGTTTTGGCGGATGATGCTGTCATAATTCTTAGATCAATACTGCTGTCTGACAAGTAACCATTCAGCATCTCCCACATGATGCTGAATGGTTACTCTGATGTGAGGTCATGCTCTGTCTTTCTTTACAAAAAACAGGACTGAATTGAAAAACGGAGCATTGGACAAGAATAAATGTATCATATGCCGCGGCGAAATGTCAACCACGAACATGATTTTGGTTAACATATTTGCAGGACATGCCCCGCAACTATTTCTGCAAGGCGCGTTTACAATTCACCGATGCGACTGTATAATGCTTTAGAGAATTAAAGTGACAGGAGGATACGTGCATATGAAACAACTGATGCTGGGCAACAAGGCGGTTGCCCGGGGCCTGTATGAGGCAGGCTGCTGTTTCGCGTCCAGTTATCCCGGCACACCTAGTACCGAGGTGACGGAAGAGTTCGCGAAGTTTGACGACGTATACTGCGAGTGGGCACCGAATGAGAAGGTGGCGATGGAGGCGGCCTTCGGCGCGGCGCTGTCCGGACGCAGGGCATTCTGCGCGATGAAGCATGTCGGCCTGAATGTGGCGGCGGACCCGCTCTACACGATGTCCTACACCGGCATCAACGCCGGGCTGGTGATCGTGGTCGCCGACGACGCGGGGATGCATTCCTCACAGAATGAACAGGATTCCCGTCACCATGCGATCGCCGCGAAGGTTCCGATGCTTGAGCCCTCTGATTCACAGGAGGCACTGGAATTCGCGAAACTGGCCTTCGAGATCTCAGAGCGTTTTGACACCCCGGTGCTTCTGAAGATGTGCACAAGGGTCGCGCACTCCCAGTCAGTCACACAGATCTCTGAGCGCACTGTCCCTGTGAAGACCTACGAGAAGAATATAGCTAAGTATGTCATGATGCCCGGCAACGCGAAAAAACGCCACCCCATCGTCGAGGAACGCACGCGCCTTCTGAAAGAGTATGCTCAGACCGGCCCCGTCAACCGGGTGGAAATGGGCGGGACCTCGCTCGGTATCATCACTTCCTCCACCTGCTACCAGTATGTGACGGAAGTGTTCGGCAGCAGCGTGTCGATCCTGAAGATCGGAATGGCGAATCCGCTCCCGGATCAGATGATCCTGGACTTTGCGAAGAAGGTGGACCGCCTGGCAGTCGTTGAGGAGCTTGATCCGATTATGGAGAACCACTGCAGGGCACTCGGCCTCGATGTCATGGGGAAGGACATGCTTCCCGTCTGTGGGGAATTCTCCCAGAACCTGATCGCCTCAGCGTTCGGAAAAGAAGTGCCGGAGGGAATCAGGCTGCAGGAGACACTGCCCATGCGCCCTCCCGTGATGTGCCCCGGATGTCCCCACAGAGGACTCTTCTACACGCTCAGGAAGATCGGGTGTACGGTACTGGGTGACATCGGATGCTATACGCTTGGAGCGGTCGCGCCCCTTTCCTCGATGGAACTGTGCCTGTGCATGGGAGCTTCCGTCTCCTCGATCCACGGATTCAACAAGATGGGCGGCAGGCAGAGTGAAAAGAATACGGTGTGCGTCATCGGAGACTCGACCTTCATGCATTCCGGCATGACCGGCCTTGCGAACATCGCCTACAACCAGAGCAGTTCCACCGTAATCATCCTGGACAACTCCATCACCGGCATGACCGGACACCAGCAGAATCCGACCACGGGACTCAACATCAAGGGCGATCCCGCCGGAAAGATCGACCTCGAGGCGCTGTGCCGCGCGATGGGATTCAACAGGGTGAGCGTCGTGGATCCCTATGACCTTGCCTCCTGCGAGGAAGTGATCCGTGCAGAACTTGCAGCGGACGAAGCTTCGGTGATCATCTCCAGAAGGCCGTGCGCGCTTCTGAAGTATGTGAAGAAGAAGGCGCCGCTGAGAGTGGATCCGGAAAAATGCAGAGGCTGTACATCCTGCATGAAGATCGGATGTCCCGCCATCTCGATGCGTGAAAAGAAGGCAGTGGTCGACGAAACACTGTGCATCGGCTGCGGCGTCTGCACACAGATGTGCCGGTTCGGCGCATTTGACTCAGAAGGAAAGGGGGAGGCATGATGGAAACAAAGAATATCATGATCGTCGGCGTCGGCGGACAGGGTTCTCTGCTCGCCAGCAAGCTTCTGGGCCATCTCCTTCTGACGCAGGGGTATGATGTGAAGGTCAGCGAGGTACACGGAATGTCCCAGCGAGGCGGAAGTGTGGTGACATACGTGCGCTATGGCAGCCGCGTCGCCTCACCGGTGATCGACGAGGGACAGGCAGACTTCATCGTATCGTTCGAGGTGCTTGAGAGCGCCAGGTGGCTGCCGTTCCTGAAGAAGGGCGGGCAGATTGTGACCAACACCCAGCAGATTGACCCGATGCCGGTGGTGACAGGCGCGATGGCATATCCGGAGAATCTGGTCGAAAAGATGCGCTCTGCCGGAGCGAAGGTCGATGCCATGGACTGTGTGAAGCTGGCAGGTGAAGCCGGATCGGTAAAGGCTGTCAACCTGGTTCTTCTGGGCAGGCTGTCGCATTACTTCGACTTCCCGCAGGAGGTATGGCAGAAGGCCATAACAGAGTGTGTTCCGGAAAAATTCCTGGAGATGAACCGGAAGGCGTTCGCTCTCGGAAGGGACGCATCAAAGCAATAAACAACCTGTTTCAGGATGCATTGGTATTTTTGGACAGGTCCTGAGAAAGGAAGGTACCATGGAACGTTACTATCAGAAGGACATAGAATGCGCATCCCCCGATCAGATGCGCGCGATTCAGAATGAGAAACTGCTGAAGCAGGTCCGGCATGCCTGGGACAATGTCCCCTACTACCGGAAGAAGATGGAGAAGAAGGGAGTCACGCCGGACGATATCAAATCGATCGATGATCTGCACAAGCTCCCGTTCCTCTCCAAGAAGGATCTGAGGGATGCGTATCCGTACGGCCTTCTGGGCAAACCACTCAAAGAGTGCGTCCGGATCCATTCGACATCAGGTACCACCGGAAAACGCGTGGTCGCATTTTACACACAGCATGACATCGATCTCTGGGAGGACTGCTGTGCGAGAGCGATTACTGCCGCGGGCGGAACCGATGAGGATGTCTGCCAGATCTCCTACGGGTTCGGCCTCTTCACGGGCGGCGCGGGACTCAACGGCGGATCCCACAAGGTCGGATGCCTCACGATCCCTATTTCCTCCGGAAACACGGACCGCCAGATCATGTTCATCAACGATCTTCAGGCGACGATCCTCTGCTGCACGCCCTCCTATGCCGCCTACCTTTCGGAGCGGATGAAGGAGATGGGCATGGGGCCGGATGATATCCCCCTGAAGGCGGGAATCTTCGGCGCGGAAGCCTGGTCGGAGGAGATGCGCCAGGATATCCAGAACACGCTGGGTATCAAGGCATACGACATTTACGGGCTGACCGAGCTCTCAGGCCCGGGCGTATCGTTTGAGTGCAGTGAGCAGACAGGAATGCACGTCAATGAAGATCATTTCCTGCCCGAGATCATCGACCCGGACACAGAAGAGGTTCTCCCGGTCGGAAGCGAGGGCGAGCTGGTCTTCACCGCGCTGGACAAGGAAGCGTTTCCGATGATCCGCTACCGCACGCGTGACATCTGCTGCCTTTCCCGGGAAAAATGCTCCTGCGGCCGAACGCTCATCAAGATGCGCAAGCCGAAGGGTCGCTCGGATGACATGCTGATCATCCGCGGCGTCAATGTGTTCCCGTCGCAGATCGAGACGGTCCTTCTGAACCAGGGCTACGCGGCGAATTACCAGATTATCGTTGACCGTGTCAACAATACGGACACGCTGGATGTCCATGTCGAGATGACTCCGGAGATGTTCACGGACAACCTCGGTGAGATCAACCGTCGGCAGAGAGAACTGATCGACGGGCTGAAGGCCATGCTCGGCATCAAGGCGAAGGTGACGCTGGTGGCGCCGAAGACCATCACCCGCTCGGAGGGCAAGGCGGTCCGCGTCATCGACAACAGGAAGATTTAAGGAGGAGATCCCATGGCGATCAAACAGATATCGGTTTTTCTGGAGAACAGGCCCGGACAGCTGGACGCGATGACGAAGGTACTCGCGGACGCGGGAATCACGCTCCGTGCGCTGTCACTGGCGGAGACCAAGGACTTCGGCATCGTCCGCATGATCGTGGATGATGTGTATGAAACCGCGACGGTTCTGAAGGATCACGATTACATCGCAAGCATGACGCCGGTCGTGGCGGTCAAGGTTCCGGATGTGGTCGGAGGACTGCATAAAGTGCTTACCGCACTCACCGCCGCGAAGGTGAACGTGGAGTATATGTACTCCACCCTCACAGGCAGCGAGGCAGGGAGCGCCTACATGATTCTGCGTGTTGAGCATGTAAAGAATGCGGAGGATGCCCTGAAGGCGGCAGGCTTTGTGCTGGCTGACCAGAGCAATGTCGCGCAGCTGTAAGAAAATCCGGCATTCCAGCGATTTCAAGAACGCTTCAAAAAGTGTCACCGCCCGCCGGTGACACTTTTTGTCCGATTCCGATATAAGGAACTGTTGGTTTCTATCACTCTCCCGCATTCATCGCCCTGTCCAGCGCGCGGTAACTCTCGCGCAGGCGGTAGTAAAGCTCGTCCGGGACAGGCTCCTTCTCCCATCTGGTTCCGTTGGGCGTAAGCCGGTTCCGGGCGCCGAAGAAGACGCCGTTCAGGAAGCGGGCGCTGTCGTTCCATTCTCCCGCGATAACATTCGGGATGGTCAGCCCTACGGAGGAGACGCCGGGTGCAATATAAGGTTTGTATCCGAGGGCCCGTACGGAAATGTTCGCGCCGACCGTCAGATTGGTCAGCTTCTCGGTAGCCGCATCGTCATAGTGCTGCGGTGAAATGCTGTTGACGGCAACAAGTCCGTTTCCGTGGGGGCCGAAAACGCGGCCGCTCTCACGGAAGAAAGAAAACCTCGGGTCGCCGGATGCCCTCTTCGCGGCATAGTAGGCGGCCCTTGCGTACATGACCCCGAGTCCGAAGCCCTGCACCTGTTCCGGGTGCAGGAAGCGCGCGGCCTCGCCGCACAGAAGATCGAGGGGATCCGATACGACGCCGAAGAGTCCCTGATAGCCGGAGGCGTTTGCCAGAAGGGCATACTCCTTGATGATCTGCCGGTTTTTCTCAAACTGGGCCATCCGCACATCGCCCTTTGCCTCCTCACCCACCGCAGGGACTCTTGCAGTGGCGCAAAACAGGAGGATATCGCAGTCAAACAGGTGATCCTGATCCAGGATCATCACATCCGGACAGAAGGAGCACCCCACAGACGGAAGAATCTGTCCCAGCTCAATCTCCATTCTGGAAACCAGCTTTTCGTTCGTGTCATAGATTCCGATCTGTGAGATCGTCTGAGTACCGGTGAGCTTCAGCGCGATGGCAGCGTTCTGTCCCACATCCCCCATCCCGATGATGTTCACTCTCTTTCTGTCGCCGGGTCTTTCCATCAGCCAGGGATAAGAGCCCAGACGGTCTTTGCGGAAAGAAAACTCTGAGCACAAATCTGTTATCTTATGCATTTCTGCTCCCTCCTGATCTTCATCCAATACGGCTGCTGTCATGTCGTTTTCTACAGCGTTGTCCTCTTCAGCCCGAATTCCTCCGGCAGAAAGCGCGGGCACACATTCTCTTTCGTCGCGATGACACTTGCTGCGAGCCTTGTCCCGATCCGGCAGGCTTCCTCCAGTGTCTTCCCGTAGGTCAGTCCGATCGCGATTCCCGCGAAAAACGCATCCCCTGCGCCTGTCGTGTCAACCACCTCCGTCTCGATCGCCGGGCAGATGCCTGACTCCCCGCCGTGCTGCGCATACACCGCTCCCCTGCTGCCCAGAGTGATAACCATGCGCGGTATCTGTGCCTGGGAGATCCTCTCCGAGAGCAGTTCCCTCAGCTCATCCGGGTTCATCCCATCATAGTTTTCGGAAAACAGAAGTCCCGCCTCCTGCTCATTGCACACAATACACGCTGTCTTCTTGAACATGTCTCTCCTCTCCAGCGCGATGGACATATTCGAAACAACAGCGTAGATCTCCTTATGCCAGGTCTCGGCCAGGGCGAATACCTTCTTCATGATCTGCGGTTCCATATCGATCTCCACGATGATGCTGTCCGCCTGAGAGAAGATTTCATCCCCGTGATCCTCCAGAATGTTCAGGATCCCGGACAGGTCCGGCCTCTTGGAGATCGATCCCACCACATCCCCGTTGCTGTCGAACAGAGCCAGCCAGGTACCCAGGCCGTCCTCGGTTCGGCGGATATAATCGGTGTTCACCTTATGCCTCTTCAGCTTCTCGATGACATCGGTACTGATCCCGCTGCGGTCCACGACGCTGAGGAAAGTCGGCTCCAGCTCGACATTCGCGATATCCTCGGCAATGTTCCTGCTCACTCCGCCGTGCACCTGAATGACTCTTCCGGCATTCCTCCCGCCGGGATAATACTGTGTGAGCGGATATCCCTTGATGTCGACAAATACTGCACCCATCACCACGATTCCGATGTGCTTTTCCATAGTGACCTCCTGACAGTCTTCCTTTCTCTGCCTGCTTCATCCAGTTTCATTCTGTCATGGTGTCAGCTCTCGTTTCTTCTTCCGTACATCTTGGCAAGTCCTCCCTCCGAAGTCTCGAGGAAGCGTGAATTCATACTGATTCCTGTCTCGTACATGGTTCGTACCGCCATGTCAAATGAGATCCTCTGCGTCTCCGACAGGAAATAGGAGAGGTTGCAGGCATTCATCGCCCGGGTTGCCGCCACGGCGTTTCTCTCAATGCAGGGCACCTGCACAAGTCCCAGGATCGGATCGCAGGTCAGGCCCAGGTGGTGCTCCAGCGCGATCTCGGCCGCATACTCAATCTGATAGGTCTGCAGGCCGAACAGATAATCCAGACCGGCAGCCGCCATGGAGCACGCGGCGCCAATCTCCGCCTGGCATCCGCACTGTGCGCCGGAAACGGAAGCATTCTTCTTGATCAGGTTTCCGATCAGGCCCGCCACCTCCAGCCCGGAAATCATCTGCTCATCCGTCAGGTTTCTCTGGTTCTGGAGATACAGGAAAGTCGCCGGAACCACGCCGCAGGATCCGCAGGTCGGCGCCGTGACCACTGTACCACAGTCCGCGTTCTGCTCGCTGACCGCAAATGCATACGCGGAGATCAGCCGGCACTCCCTGATCTGGGGATGGTCATGCTCCGGAATAAAGTCGAAGAGCTTCTTCGCCTTCCGCTCCACCCTCAAAGGACCCGGAAGCAGGCCCTCCGCCTGCAGGCCTTCCTGGATCGTTGCCTTCATCTGCTCCCAGACAGTACGGAGGTAATCACGGATCTCCGCTCCTTCCGTGACCTCAACATATTCTGCCAGGTCCAGTCCGCGGAACCGGCAGAAGTCCTGCACCTCAGCGAAGGAATTCTCCGGATAAATCTCCTCTTCCTCAACCGCTTTTTCCGTACGGCCTTCGATCCGGATATCACCCCCGCCGACGGACACGGCCCGCATGAGATCCTCTTCCTGTCCGCCGCGGACCACGCAGAAATCCATCGTGTTGGGATGCGTGACCCCTTCCGGCGTCTCCTTGCTGAAGATCACCTCGGTCGGAACCGGCGAGAGAGTCTCGTAAAGCACACGGTCTGTCATGTGCCCTTTGCCGGTCTTGCTGAGGGAACCGTACAGTCTGACCCGGAACGCCTCCGCGTCCGGATGCTCCTGTCTGTATATGCGTGCCGCCTTCTCCGGTCCCATGGTATGGGAACTCGAAGGTCCCCGCCCGATCTTATATACTTCTCTTATTGATTTCATCTTTGCCCCTTCCCTTGAAACTGCCTTATAAGAATACTATAGCACGACTGTGCGCTCAATCAAGTTCCCTCCGTCCATGCCTGAAGGTACGTCAAAAGCCGCTCCGTGCGCTCACCTGTCACTTCTCCAGCCTGCGGGAATATGGTTTTTCAGAACTCCGCCCACGAGTTTTCCCCATCCGACAGGCCATCGGTCGGCGCACACAAGGCGCCATCCGTTTTCTCCCTCATCCGAAAGCCGCACCGGTTCCCCTCTCAGGAAGGCGGAAAGTCTCTCATCCCGGGCACGGATTACTATACGCGCTCCGTCATCGATCATCCCATCCCTGTCATTATTCTGTGCCTCATGAACAATATCGTCTCCATCCGGGGGGAATGCCGGCAAAGCCAGTGCCAGTTCATGGGAGGGCTCGAACCGGTTCTTTTTCAGCTCTCCCAGATAGAGCCCTGCCCGGAGGAATTTAAGGCCGTAGATATCCGGGCAGTCCTCCGGCATCCGGTAGATATGAGCGTCCTTTCTCTCATATCTATAGTTTTCGATATTTCGATCTGAAACATATCTCTCCAGGAACTCTCCGATCAGCTGTCGTTCCTGCTTTGAGATGTTTCCCGGCCCAGAGCTCTTCTGCGGTCTTTTCCTGCCTTCCTTTCGCTTTCCCGCACGAGCGTGAACAGCACCTTCCTTCTCCTTCTTCCTGAGCAGCGCGATATAATGCCCCTCTCCCTCCGCGCGGTGCGGCCAGATCCGGACGCTTTTCGTAAGGTCCATTTTATCCTGATTGATCACA
>ONVT01000076.1 GCA_900321365.1 uncultured Eubacteriales bacterium
CGTCCTTTCTGTGTTTTTTGACTGTGACCTCTCCTCACACGCGAGAGGTCATGGGTTCGAGCCCCATCGGTTCCAGAGCGGCGGGAAGCTTGATTTTCCTTGTAAAATCAAGCTTCTCGCCATTTTCAGTTTCCTCGGAACCGGTGCGCGGAGAGTGTACTCTCTGAGCAGGTCAAGCTCTTCTTCAGAGAAGGAAGACTCTTCTGTTGCTGCAGATTGCATAGTTCAAAAGGAATGCTCTTTCTGATATAATAAGACATGTTCGCACATGATCTTCAAGTATCCTGATCGGACGGAGGATCTGATGAGAGAAAGGATCGTATTTGAAAAAAATGACCGGATCGCGGTGATCGCGCCGCACCCGGATGATGAATGCCTCGGAGCGGCAGCGGCACTGATTCTCGCACCTGATCGAACTGACATCTACGTGCTCACGGACGGAAGCCATGGAAACCCGGAGAAAAGCATCCGGGAAGAGGCGAGGATCCGCAGGATGCAGTTCGAGGCCGAGATGGAGGCAGTAAAGCCTCACTCCTGGAAATGGCTGGGTTACGAGGACACAACCCTTCCGAAACAGCCGGATGCCGTCGACGGGATTGATTTCACGCGCTACACGAAGATCTTTCTGCCCTGGGATCAGAGTCCCCACCCGGATCACCGGGCCGCGGCCCTGATGTGCTGCAGAGCCATCCGCCGCCAGAAGGCGCAGGCGGAATGCTTCATGTATGAGATCATCACGCCGTTTTACCGGCCGACCCACTGTATTGACATTACAAAGCTCCTGGAGACAAAAAGACGTCTGATCCGTTTTCATTCGGATCAGAACGGGCAGGAGGAGATCAACCTCTCACTCAACCATCTCCGCGGCGCGCAGATGCTTTCAGATCCGGACTGCAGATATGCTGAGTGCTATCTGAAGGTGGATGCCCGAAAGCTTGGCTACAATCCGGACCTGATTGCAAAGCTCTATACGCTGCGGGAAGATCCCGCGCTGGAAGCTTCCCTGGAAGAGAAGGGAATCAGGATCAAGCGTGTGATGCCGCCCGACTTCACAAAGGTTTACGAGTTCATCAGAGACAACTTCGCCCGCTCCTGGGCTGATGAGGCTCTCGCCGCGATGATGAACGGGGTCTGCTATGTAGCGGTCCGGGACGGGAAAATGCTCGCCTTCGGCTGTGCAGGCGCCATCGCGCCGGACTATGCCGGTCCGGGCGGTACTATCCCGGAGGCACGCGGTTTCGGAATCAATACGGCGATCGTTCAGAAGTCCTTCCGTTACCTGAAGGATCAGGGGTTCCAATATGCCGTCAACGGTTCTGTCTCTCCGGCGGAGAGAAAGATCGTCGAGAAAATCGTGGATGTAATCGCCGTCGAGGACAGCGAGGACGCATACAGGGATCTGTTGAGGCGATGAGAGATAAGAGGATCAGCCTATGTCAGAGGAGCTTCGTTTCATCGAAAAACTGGAGAAAAACAGTGCTGATTACCCGGAAAGCATCGCCCTGATCTCAGTGGAATCCGGGCGGAACACGACCTATGCAAAACTCTGGGAATGCTCCGGCCGTGTTTACGCTTTCCTGAAGCAGGAGGGCATCGGAAGAGAAGATGTGGTGATGATAGCGGTTCCGCGGGGAACCGGTTCAATCATCACCCTGATTGGCATCTGGCGTGCGGGCGCGGCGGCAATTATGCTCGATGCGGAGTATGAACCCGAACGAATGGCGTACATCATGAAGGATTCGGGCTGTGTCCTGAAGATTGACGCAGACCTGCTCAACAGGATCCTGAGCGGAGTTTCCCTGGAAGGATATGAGGAGACATCTTTCCATGACCTCGCCTATCTCATCTATACCTCCGGAACGACGGGAAAGCCCAAGGGTGTGATGCAGGAATACGGCACACTGGAAATGTGCGTCAGGATGCATTATTGCGGGGAACGGTCCGTGATCGACGGCAGATTTGCCTTCATTTCACAGCTTTACTATGCGGTTGCCATGTTTGTCATCCCGCCGATTCTCTACAATGCCCAGACATTGGCCGTGATTGGGATGAATATCGTCAAAGATCCGGATCTCCTTCCTGAGTGCATTGAGAAATACTCTCTCACGACCCTTTTCATCATTCCTTCCATGCTGAAACGGCTGAAACGGATACCCGGCTCGCTGACGAAGATCATAGTCGGAGGGGAAACGGCAAAAAGAGTTTTCAGCGATCGGGTGGAGATCTTCTGCGGTTACGGCCAGTCGGAATCCGGCTTCAACATCACGACCTTCCTGATCGACCGGGAATATGACATTACGCCGGTCGGCAGGGCCGGGGAGCAGAAAGCCACGATATGCATCATGGACGACGAAGGGAGAGTTCTCCCGGACGGGGAAACGGGAAACCTCTGTTATAGAGCACCCTATTTCCGGGGATATCTTGGCCTGCGTGAGCTTACGGAGAAGACTCATCTGAACGGCTATATCAGGTCAGGAGATTACGGAGTGATACGTCCGGACGGGAAGATCTGTATCACCGGCAGGGCCGATGAGATGATCAAGATCCGGGGAAACCGCATTGAACCTGCGGAAGTCGAAGCGGTTTTCCAGGATATCCTGCAGGTGGAATGGGTGGGGGTCAGAGAGATCTGTGAGCAGCAGCATCCCTGCCTCTGCGCATACTACGAAGAAGAGCCGAAGAGATCCGTCGAGGAGGCCAGATATCTTGCAGGAAAAAGACTTCCGCCCTATATGATTCCGTCCTTTTTTATGAAGATCGACCATATTCCCCGTGACACGAACGGAAAGATCGATAAGAGATGTCTGCCGGTTCCGGACTGGAATAGCGAAGGGGAATAAGCTGATCGCACAGCAAACGCTGTGGGATTGCGGGGAAAAGATATTGAAAACCAATATCTGTGATGAGAGCAGAAATCCGGTGAATTACCGTCCCGGGATCCGCCCGCGCAGCCAGGATATGCTGCCGGTGCTTGAAGAAACGACAGGCCTTTACGGGATTAAACGGGAGGCGCTCAGAAAATATCATTGCAGAATTGGCCGCAAACCTTATATACATATAGTCAGTAAGTTCGAAGCGGTAGATATCAATACCGAAGAGGACTGGAAGGTTGCTGAATATGTGGGTAAAGCAGTTTTCGGGTTGTAAGGACAGAAAGGATCCGATGACATGAAACGGTTTTCCGTGAGAACGGTGATTGCTGCTGTAGTATTGATTATACTGCTGACTGGCAGTTGTCTTTTTCTGCTGCTGC
>ONVT01000051.1 GCA_900321365.1 uncultured Eubacteriales bacterium
ATTCGAACTCACGGCTTCTTGACCCCCAGTCAAGCGCCCTGACCATGCTGGGCCACACCCCGATGAATCCAGATTATAACAGGTTCACAGTTTGAATTCAAGCCCCCCGTTACCATTTGCGGATGTTGGAGACCGGCTCACTGGTCAGATCCACGCCCAGGCGATGGAAAACGTGGCGGTCCACTTCCGTCAGCATGACCGACGTATGAACCTGGCAGCCCTTCAGCTTGGGAATCTGCTCAAGGCTTTCCCGTGCCTTAAGGTCGGAACGCGAGGCAAGCGACAGAGCGATGAGAACCTCATCCGTATGCAGCCGGGGATTCTTGCCATGCAGGAACCTTACCTTTAGGTCCTGGATCGGGACAAACTCTTCCGGGGAGATCAGCTTTACGCTGTGATCCACGCCGGCCAGGTGCTTGAGGACATTCAGAAGAAGGGCCGCGCTCGCGCCAAGGAAATCTGTGGTTTTGGAAGTGATGATCGTGCCGTCGGGAAGCTCGATGGCGGCAGCGGCAACCCCTGTCTCCTCTGCCCTCTTCTTCGCGGCTACCGTCACTCTCCTGTCATCCGTTGTGATCTTTGCCTGCTTCATGAGAAGGCGGATCTTATATACCTCCTCCTCGCTCGCCTCGTCATTGACCACCTTGCACACCGTGGAATAATACCGGCGAATGATCTCCTGGCAGGCAGCCCTGCAGACTACCTCGTCGTCGGAGATACACATCCCGGCCATGTTGACACCCATGTCTGTCGGCGATTTATAGATACTCTCCCCGTAGATTCCCTCAAACATGGACGCGAGGACCGGGAAGATCTCGATATCACGGTTGTAATTGACCGTCGTCTCCCCATACGCCTCCAGATGGAACGGATCGATCATGTTCACATCATTCAGGTCAGCCGTTGCGGCCTCATAGGCCAGGTTGACCGGATGCTTAAGAGGAATGTTCCAGATGGGGAAGGTCTCAAACTTGGCATAGCCGGCCTTGATGCCCCGCTTGTTGTCGTGGTACAGCTGGGACAGGCAGGTCGCCATCTTTCCGGATCCTGGCCCAGGCGCAGTGACGACAACCAGAGGCCTGGATGTTTCGATGTAGTCATTCCTTCCGAAGCCGTCCTCGGAGAGAATATGTTCCACATTCGACGGATAGCCCTCAATGATGTAATGCAGGTATACACGGAAGCCCTTCTTTTCCAGCTTCTCTCGGAAAGAAACCGCTGATTCCTGTCCGGCATAGTGCGTGATGACAACCGAACTGACATACAGCCCGCGGTCCTGGAACTTGGACGCGAGACGCAGGACATCCTCCTCATAGGGAATGCCGATATCACCGCGCATCTTATTCTTTACAATGTCCCCGGCACTGATGACGATTACAAGCTCTGACAGATCTCCCAGCTGCATCAGCATCTGCAGCTTGCTGTCAGGCCGAAATCCCGGGAGCACGCGGGACGCGTGAAGATCGTCGAACAGTTTCCCGCCGAACTCAAGGTACAGCTTGTCACCGAACTTCCCGATACGCTCACGGATATGTTCCGACTGGATCTTCAGGTATTTGTCGTTGTCAAAACCATTCTTCATAGCCTGTCTTCTTTCTGTAAGAAACCGACTATTCTTCAATCGAAGAAAATGCGCCGGTTGAATCGGAATCCGCCTTATGTCCAGAGCTTTTCCGGATACACGCCGCGCCTGATAAGATCCAGAAAGCCTTCCTTCACTGACGGGATATCCTCCTGATAGGTGACGCCGAACCATTTGTCGTTCGTCGGAAGAACGCTCACTGTCGCTTCTTTCCTGTTGAGCATCCCGTCCACAATCGTCGGGAGCAGGTATTCGGCAGTTGTCTCACTTCCTGTTCCGATGTTTTCCTTCAGGAAGGTGTCAAATCCGGTCCTGAGCACATCGATGAAGCTCGCCTGGAATCCCCACATGTTCATGGAGACCAGAACAGCCGGGTTCAGCGCATGCGTGATTCCTCTCTCATCCGGCACAGCGGGACCGCTGGATGTATTGATGATATTCTTCGTCTCATGAATCCGGGTCAGGTATCCCTGGTCATCGACTTTGCAGACTCCCCTTGTTACTCCCCCATTCTTTGAGAGGGTGTTCCCCAGAACAAAACCGGCCATGCAGATGGAATGAACGCCGGGACTGCTTTCCTTTGATTCCTTTTCGACAAGCCAGTCGTGGATTTTCGAGTATGCCTTTTTTCCATAATAATCATCTGCGTTGATAACACAGAACGGCTCCCTGACCACATCCCTGCAGGCCAGGATTGCCTGCCCGGTTCCCCATGGTTTTTTTCGATTCTGTGGACAGGTATATCCTTCCGGCAGATCATCCTTTTCCTGGAACACGTAAGCTGTTTCCACATATTTCTCAATTCTGTTTCCGATAACCTCCCGGAAGTCCTCTTCCAGATCCCTGCGGATCACAAACACAATACGGTCAAAGCCTGCCTCGAGCGCATCATAGATCGAATAGTCCATGATGATCTCGCCCCCCGGACCGAAACTGGTCAGCTGCTTTATCCCCTGTCCAAACCGGCTTCCGATCCCGGCTGCCATGATCACAAGACTGGTACGTACTTTCTGATCTGCCATGATCCCCTCCGTTTTTGTTCTCATCATAGATATTGGTTTCAACATCTTTTTTCGACGAACACGCAGCGATTGCTGTGTGATCAGCTTTTATATGAATCAGTTTACTACATCCGTATCAGGAAGGAAAGTGAAAACATCGCCTGCCGGCAGCCCGGCGTTCCCTCAGCCGTGGGGGCTCCGGGCCGCTTCACAGGAAGAATTCCGCGACCAGAACCACTATGCAGCACAGACTCGCGACCTGGAACAGGCTTGCCTGAAACCATGCTGCCAGGATGCCGGCTGCCAGGGCCAGGATCCCGGAGACGGGGGTCTGTGTGGACTCGATGATCGCGGGAAATGTCATCACCGCGAGTGTCACATAGGGTACATAGTACAGAAATGACTGCAGGAATGGTGAGCGGATCTTTCTGCGGATCAGGGTGATTGGAAGAACACGGACCAGATAAGTCACCGCGAACATGACCAGAATATAGAGATTGATGCTCATGTGTTTTCCTTTCAGTAAAGAGCTGCACAAGTTATTGATGTAAAGCTCCTAATCCGTTGATGCTTCCTCTTCCTGAGACGGATGGGGAAACAGGATTGCCGCTGCCGCGGACAGCACGAGTGTCAGAAGGATGATCCTGTTTCCGGAAGACAGACCGCTGAGATAAGGCAGCCTGGACGCCGCAAAGCTGGCGGCAAAGCTGACCGTGACGAGTCCCAGGATTACGCGGTTTGACCTTGCCGGAGGAATGATGACAGCCAGGAACATGCCGAAAAGGGCGACGCTCAGGGCGCTCACCAGACGGACCGGCATCAGGTTCCCGACCAGTATTCCAAGGGCTGTTCCTGTGGCCCACAGCGGAGCCGCCACCACTCCTGCCCCATACGTGTAGAAGGGATTGAGATCTCCCTTCTGTCTTGTCTCAATAGCAAAGATCTCATCCGTGATAAAATATGCAACGCCCAGGCGGTGCACCGGAGAGATATCAGGGGAAAGCTTCTGACTGATGGCTGTGCTCATCAGAAGATAACGCGCATTGATGATCAGGGTGATCAGTACCATCTCAAACATCGGGGCGGCCGCGGCGATCACCGTGAATCCGGCATACTCCCCGGCAGAGGCAAGGCACAGGATGCTGGCCACAAATCCCTGCAGGGGACTCAGGTGTGCGCTTCTTGCCGCGACTCCCAGGGCAAACGCCACCGCGAAGTATCCGAGTCCGATGGGTATCCCGTCCCTCATCCCCGCCCGGAAGGCGGCAGAATTGCTTTTGTGTGCTGTTTCGGTTGAACTGTTCATACTATTCCATAATTCATTTTATCCGGTTGATCAGGGAAGCCTGATAGCCTGCGCCGAATCCGTTGTCGATGTTGACGACCGACACGCCGCTCGCGCAGGAATTGAGCATCGACAAAAGCGCGCTCAGCCCCCCGAAGTTTGCGCCATACCCCACAGATGTAGGAACCGCGATCACGGGGCAGTCTGCCAGACCGGCAATCACGCTGGCAAGAGCACCCTCCATTCCCGCCACGGCGATGATGACAGAGGCACTCATGATCTCGTCCATATGGGACAACAGCCTGTGAAGACCGGAAACGCCTACATCCACCAGCCGCACGACGCGGTTACCCAGCGCCTGCGCGGTGATGGCCGCCTCATCGCTGACCGGCAGATCAGAGGTTCCGCCAGAAGCGACGACAATCGTACCTCTTCCGGATGGCTCTGGCATCTCTCCGACTACAGCGACACGGGCCGTTTCATTGTACAGAAACGCGGGATCATTTTCATAGTTCTCATGAAGGCCGGTTGCAGACTGCGTTCTCATCTCAGGATCCGGCCAAAGACCTTCCTCCAGAAACTTCGCCTTATCCGGTGATACTCTTGTGACAAGGATCGTCTTCACACCGCCCGAGCGCATGTTCCGGACGATCCCGAGAATCTGTTCCTTCGTCTTTCCGGCGCCGTAAACCACCTCGGCAAATCCCTGACGGACCTGTCTGTGGTTGTCAATCATGGCATAGCCAAGATCCGTGTACGGAGCCTCCCGGATCCGGAGCATCGCGTCCTCAGGGGACAGGGAACCGTCACGGACAAGCTCCAGAATCTTTTTCATCTCGGACTGTTCCATCTTGTTCCCTTTCTGAATTACTTCTCATGAATACAGATAATGCGCCCACATGATCTCAGACACTATACTCTCATGATTACA
>ONVT01000050.1 GCA_900321365.1 uncultured Eubacteriales bacterium
AGTTTCCGCAATTTAGAGCAGTACATGACGCAGATGTCAGCCCTGCAGTCCGGCCGGACGCTCATTCTCCGCTTGCTCCATAGTTAGAAAGCACCCTGGCGGAGGGATCATTTACATCACAGCCCTTCCAGCTGCGGTTTGGCATCCAGAAATCTTTCACCATCTCAGACTGTCCGGGGTAATGCTTTTCAAAGATCTCCCGGTACAGGAGGGATTCTTTCGTAAACGGCGCGGCGTGAGCGTATTTCCCGGACATTGTCTTCAGGTCTTCGTCGGTATACAATTCCTCCGCATATGCGCGGATATCGTCCGCCAGCGAATGGCCGACCGCGTCGGAGAACGCCGCCTTCTCCCTCATCAGAATGCTCCGGGGGATCAGCTCATCCTTCTCAAAGGCATGGCGCAGCAGATATTTCCCGATCCCGTAGCGGTTCATCTTCTTCTCCGGATCAATGTGCATGACATAGTCCACGAAATCCAGGTCGCCGAAGGGAACGCGTGCCTCGAGCGAGTGGACGCTGATGCTGCGGTCCGCCCGGAGCACGTCGTACATGTGGATCTCACGGATCCGCTTCTGCGCCTCTTTCTGAAACTCATCCGCGTTTGGCGCGAAATCCGTATACTTGTAGCCGAACAGCTCATCAGAAATCTCTCCGGTCAGGATCACACGGATATCAGTGTTCTCGTGTATCCATTTGCAGACCAGGTACATGCCGATGGAGGCGCGGATCGTGGTGATATCGTAGGTGCCGAGCGCATGTATGACCGGGTCCAGCGCCTCCAGCACATCCTCTCTGGTGATGATCACCTCGTGATGGTTGCTGTGGATGTAGTCCGCGACCTGGCGCGCGTATTTCAGGTCGATCGCGTCCTCCTCCATGCCGATGGAGAAGGTTTCCAGCGGTCGGTCTGACCACTTTGCAGCGGCGCCGCACACCAGGGAAGAATCAAGCCCGCCGGACAGAAGGAATCCCACCGGCGCGTCCGCGTCCAGGCGTTTTCGGATACCGGCAAGCAGTTTGTCGTGGATGTTCTTCGAGATCTCCTCCAGGCTGTCCTCAGAATAAGCATCCACGGAGGATGGATCCGCGTAGCAGATGAACTCCCCTCCCTTATAATAATGACCCGGCGGGAAAGGAAGGATCTTTGCGCAGGTTCCGACAAGCATCTTCGGCTCCGAGGCAAACACGACTGTTCCCGCCGCGTCATAGCCATAGTAGAGCGGCCGGATCCCGATGGGATCGCGCGCGGCGATGAATTCGTCCGTCTTCGCGTCATAGAGAACCAGCGCGAATTCCGCGTCCAGCAGGGAGAACATACTGCAGCCCAGGCGGTCATAGAGCGGAAGGAGAATCTCGCAGTCACTGTCGCTTCGGAATGTATATCCAAGAGAGACCAGATACTCTTTCAGAGGGCGGAATCCGTACAGCTCCCCGTTGCAGACAAGAAGGTTCTTCTTATAGGAAAAGGGCTGCATTCCACTCTCGGTCAGTCCCATAATGGAGAGCCGGTTGAAACCCAGATATCCGGCGCCGGCCGGAAGAATCCTTGTCATGTCCGGCCCGCGTGAAATGGCCTTCTCCAGAATCAGGCGGCACGTTTCCTTTGATGCACTGTCTCCGCAATAACCAAGTACCGTACACATAACTTCCTCCTTGCTTGTTGAAAATACACCTGTGCGGTTGGATCACCAAAGGTGGAAAAAAAGAGCAGGAAGGGCCGTCACCAGCCTCCCTGCTGTATGGAGGGATTATCGCACCTGTCTGCTTATACCGTCAAGGTTGGATGGCAGCCGCCACTATACTTTGTAGGTATATATATCCGTTCATTTCAGGTATTCGACAGGAGAGGCAGAAT
This sequence comes from uncultured Eubacteriales bacterium, assembly GCA_900321365.1. The sequence continues at coordinate 1,858 of ONVT01000050.1, forward strand.
CTGGTAAACATGTGTTGGCAGGCAACGGCGCTTCGAAGGGATACGTCTCTTCAAAGCGCCGTTTTTATTGTATCCGGATGAAATCAGTCCGTTGACGATAAAGCTCTTCACGAGGATGCCCGCAATCAGCACCCCGGAATCATCTTGGAGGAGGAAATGACTATGGAAAAGAACACAACCGTGCCGGAAATATACGGCAGCCTGGTATTCAGTGACAAAGTAATGAAGGACCGCCTTCCGAAGGATATCTACCAGGCGGTGCATAAGACGATACAAAATGGAACGCATCTGGAACTGGACGTGGCAAATACAGTCGCGACCGCCATGAAGGAGTGGGCGGTCGAGAACGGTGCGACGCATTTTACGCACTGGTTCCAGCCCATGACCGGGCTGACCGCGGAAAAGCATGACGGCTTCATCTCTCCGGAACCAAACGGGACGGTCCTGATGGAATTCTCCGGAAAGGAGCTGGTCAAAGGCGAACCGGACGCATCCAGTTTCCCGTCAGGCGGCCTGCGGGCGACTTTTGAGGCGAGGGGCTATACGGCGTGGGATCCGTCGTCTCCGGCATTTATCAAAGACGGATCCCTGTACATCCCGACCGCATTCCTCTCCTACGGGGGCGAGGCGCTGGACAAGAAAACGCCGCTGCTTCGCTCCATGGAGGCGCTGAGCAAACAGGCGGTGAGGCTGCTGCACCTGATGGGGGACACGGACGTAAAGCGTGTGACAACGACCATCGGGTCCGAGCAGGAGTATTTCCTGATCGACAAGGAGATGTACAAGAACAGAAAGGACCTGCTCCTGTGCGGAAGGACACTCCTGGGCGCGTCGGCCCCGAAGGGCCAGGAGATGGAGGATCATTATTTCGGCGTCCTCAAACCGAAGGTTTCGGCCTTCATGCATGACCTGGATGAAGAACTGTGGAAGCTTGGCATCCCTGCCAAGACCAAGCACAATGAAGTCGCCCCGGCGCAGCATGAGCTTGCCCCGGTGTTTGAAACCGCGAACCTGGCGGTCGATCACAACCAGCTGACGATGGAGATGCTCAAGAAAGTCGCTGACAAGCACGGCTTTGCCTGCCTGCTCCACGAGAAGCCCTTCGAGGGGATCAACGGCTCCGGCAAGCACAACAACTGGTCCATCCAGACGAATACCGGCATCAACCTGATGAATCCGGGAAAGCATCCGGAGGAGAACCTGCGCTTTCTGACCTTCCTGACGGCCGTGATCACGGCAGTGGATGAGTATGCGGATATCCTGCGCGTGTCGGTTGCCTCCGCGGGAAATGACCACCGGCTGGGAGCGAACGAGGCGCCGCCCGCGATCATATCCATCTTCCTGGGCGATGAGCTGTCTGCCGTAGTGGACGCTCTGGAGAACGGTACCTTCTTCGAAGGACACGGGAAGACGCAGATGGGTACCGGAGCAGCCGTGCTCCCGCACATCCTGAGGGACACCACGGACCGAAACCGGACATCGCCGTTCGCATTTACCGGAAACAAGTTCGAGTTCCGCATGCCCGGATCTTCCCTGTCTGTGGCGAACGCAAACATCGTGTTGAACACGGCAGTCGCGGACGCACTGGAAGGAATCTATGAAGAGCTGAAGGATACTCCTGAGGATACCAGGAAAGAGAAGCTGAAGGAGATTCTCCGCCAGCGTATCCACACGCACAGAAAAATCCTCTTTGACGGAAACGGTTACACCGACGAATGGGTGGCCGAAGCCGAAAGAAGAGGCCTGGACAACCTGAAGTCACTCCCGGACGCCATGCCGCGCTGGATCTCGGACAAGAGCATCGCGCTGTTCTCAAGGCATGGTATCCTGACGAAGGAAGAGATCCTCTCACGTAATGAAATCCTGCTGGAAAACTACTCGAAGGCGATCCATATCGAGTCACTCACCATGCAGGAGATGGTGCGGAAGGATTTTGTCCAGGGAATGGTCCACTATATGGACGATCTCGCAGAGGAGGCCGCGAAGAAGAAACAGCTGATTCCGGACGCCCTCTGCGTGCTGGAGGTACGCACGCTCGAAGAGCTCGAGGCGGACGCGGAGAAGATCTGGAAGGGCCTGCTGGACCTGGAAGAGGATACAAAACAGGCCGAAAAGATGGGCGATCCGCAGAAATGCGCCCAGTATTACCAGAGGACCGTCCTTACGGATATGGAGCGTCTCAGAGAGAGCGTCGACCACGCGGAGGCGCTGATTCCGGACGACTATCTGCCGTATCCGACCTACGGCAAGGTGCTGTTCTCACTGGTGTGACAAATCAATCCTGACGTAATCGACTTTTGATACGTTAATCAATTTTGAATGAACTGTCAGACAGGGAAGCCCAGGGCTTCCCTGTCTTTCTGAACGGAAGCCTGACTCCCGCTCAGGATCTGAATATCCTCTGGTTTCTTTGAAATACAGATACCAAAAATGTGCAGGCCTTTCACCTTGTCAGTTTCCTGGCCCAATGCCCGAAGTTGCATTTGATAAATGCGGGAACAGCTTTGAATACCTGGTCCGCGTTCAGGCACCACACCACTGTGACCGGGGATGCGTGGAACACAAAGGCCGCCGCCCAGGAGGCGGGGATGACGATGCACCAGATGCTGATCACATCCAGTGTGACGGCGTACCGGATGTCTCCACCTCCTTTGATGATTCCGGCATTTACCGGCATCTGGTACGACATGGTGACGATGATGACCGACAGGATCAGCAGGAAGGACTCCGCCAGCTGCATGGTGTCCGGCTCAAGTTTGTAAAATGAGAGAACCGGGATGCGCAGGAAGAACAGCGCGACACCGGAAAGGACGCCGATCCCGAGGAAAAGCACCTGCCAGGTGCGGACATAGAGCTTCAGCCTGTCAAAGTCCCCCTCCCCGATCGTCTTGCCCGTATAGAAGGACGCCGTGGCGGCGGAGCCCTGCGCCGTGGACTTGACGAGAAGAAACAGGGTGGCCGCCACGGAATTGGCCGCTATTGCCCTGCTCGTCATATGTCCCAGAATGGCATTCTGCGCGGCATTGTTGAGACCCCACAGCGCATTTACGAACATCAGGGGAAGCATCACGCGGATATAGTCCCCCGCCAGAGTTCTCTCACTAAGGACGGCAGAATCTGCCTCAGGATCCAGCGCTGCTTTTCTCCTGCTGCGGCGAGCGTTCTTTTCAGTCCGGCGAGCGTCCGGGGAATCCTCCACTGCAGCAACAGTCCTGCCATAATCAGTTTTGTCTTCTGTCACAGCAGCGGTTTTCCTGCCATAAGGCAGATAATCCCTCCAGTTCAGGCACAGCTTCTTCTCAAAAAGAACGATGTATCCGATCAGGACAGCCAGCTCCACGGCGCGCGAGATCAGCGTCGCGATGGCGGCACCTTCTGTTCCCAGGGATGGCATACCGAACCGTCCGTAGATCAGGGCATAATTCCAGAAGCAGTTGACCACCAGGGCCGTGAGGGACAGGTACAGCGAGATCCTCACGCTGCCCACGATCCGCAGGGTATAGATGAGGATCTGCGCGACGGCAAAGATCAGGTAGGTAAAACGGATCACGCCAAGATACGTGACTCCTTCTGCGATCACCGCCTCGTCAGTAGTGAAGATCAGCATCAGATGACGCGGGATCAGGCTGGCTGCCAGAAACAGGGCCGCGGACAGGAGGACGCCGCTGTACATTGCTCCTCTTGCCAGGCTCTTTACCGGCTCCATCCTGTTCTTCCCGTAGTACTGGGTTCCCAGGATCACAGCCGCTTCCCCGAAGGAGATCAGGAGCTGCTGGTAGACAAACTGGATCTGGTTGACGGCAGCCACGCCTGCAAGCGCGGTTTCACTGTACCCACCCAGCATCATGTTGTCCGCAAGGTTTACGCTCAGCGTGATAACATTCTGCAGAACCAGCACGATCCACATGGCGAAGAAATCGCGGTAAAACTTCTTATCATGAACCATCAACTGCATATTTTTCCATCCGCTCCTGACATTTTTCCCTGTGCTTCAGCCAGCCGGAACCGTTCACAGCAGCAAGGGAGCGGCAGGATCTGTCTCTGCCGCTCCAATCTGATGCTTTTATCTGTTTTCCTTCATCAGGATCCTGTGATATCACTTCTTCGCATTTGCCATCTTGCGGGCATTTGCCTCCATCTTTCCACGGAACACGTCGATCGTGACCGCGCCGATGATGACCAGACCGATGACGATATACTGGATATCGTTGCCGGCGCTGAACAGGTTCAGTCCGTTACGGATCGTCGCGATCAGCATCGCGCCAATCATGCAGCCCCAGATTGTTCCTTTGCCGCCGCGGAACGACGCACCGCCGATGATACACGCGGCAATGGCGTCTGTGTCAAATGTTCCCGCGGAAGCAGTGTTCGCCGTATTCAGACGGCCAGCAAGGACAATACCTGCGACACCGCACATGAAGCCGGAAATCGTATAAACGATCGTCAGCACGTTCTTGGAACGGATACCGGACATCCTGGCCGCTTCCGGATTGCCGCCGACGCAGTAGATCTGGCGTCCGAGCGGAGTGTGGTTCAGGAAGACGTGGAACAGGATGTAGAAAATGACAACAAGGATAAAGCAGACCGGGAATCCGATCGGCAAAACCGTCGCCTTACCGATCCAAAGAACCGCGTCAATTCCCTTGTTGGCAAATCCGATCGTCTGGGAATGCGTGATCAGAAGCGCGAGTCCCCAGAGGACGAACTTCATGCCCAGCGTTGAAACAAACGGATGGGGAAGGTCCAGTCTCGTAAGCAGAGTACCGTTCATAAACCCGCAGAACGTCGAGACCAGGATCGCGCAGACAATCAGAATAAACGGATTCGTAATGCCTGATTGCATCATAACGCCAATCAGACAGGTTGCCAGAATCGCGTTATAACCCACGGACAGGTCGATACCGGCCGTGATCAGCGCGAGCAGCATACCCGAAGCAATCAGACAGTTCACGCTCGTCTGCTTCAGGATATTCATGAGGTTCGGAATCTGCAGGAACCTTCCCGGGAGCGCGATCGTGAAAATGATAAACAACAGTGCCAGGACCAGAAGCGGTCCAAGTTTCATCAGAACATCGCCAATGCCTGTTTTCTTCCCATTGCTCTTCATGCGATTTTCCCTCCCCATGCAGCTCTCATGATATCTTCCTGATTGAACGCATCACTGTTGCGATCCAGCTCACCCATAATCTCTCCTTCCCGCATCACGATAACGCGGTCCGCCATTCCCAGTACTTCAGGCAGTTCGGAGGACACCATAATCACGCACTTTCCTTCCTTTACCAGCTTATTCATAACATTATAAACTTCAACCTTCGCACCGACGTCGATTCCTCTGGTCGGTTCATCAAAGATATAGATTTTCGCGTCACAGTTAATCCATTTTCCGATAACCACCTTCTGCTGGTTTCCGCCGGAAAGCTGGGCGGTGACCTCATCCGCGCTTGGTGTTTTAATACGGAGCGTTTTAATCATATCCTCGCTGTTCTCACCGATCTTTCCATGATCGAGGAGGAATCCGCGCGTAAACCTCTTCATATTCGCAAGAATCAGGTTCATCTTGATGCTCTCGGAAAGAACCAGCCCCTGTCCTTTTCTGTCCTCCGTCAGGAATGCGATGCCGTTTTTGATCGCCTGTCCGGGAGATCCGTTCTTTACCTTTTTTCCCTGGATGTAGATCTCACCGGAGTCGATCTTATCCGCACCGAACAAAGCGCGCATCGTCTCTGTCCGGCCAGCGCCGACAAGTCCTGCAAATGCGAGGATCTCTCCGCCGTAAGCCTTGAAGCTGACATTCTTCAATACACCCAGTTCGTTGAGGTTCTTCACCTCCAACATGCACTCGCCCCTGGTTCCGTATTCTTTCGGGAACTGATTCTCCAGAGATCTTCCGACCATCGCCTGAATCAGTTTGTCATTCGTCATATTCGACATATCCTCCGTGAGGATGTGTTCGCCATCACGCATGACCGTCACACGATCGCACAGTTCAAACAGCTCTTCCAGTTTATGAGAGACAAACAGAATCGCGATTCCCTCATCCTTCAGTTTACGGACAGTCGCCATCAGCTGTTTTACTTCCTGCTCACCCAGGGAAGAAGTCGGCTCATCCATAATCAGCAGCTTCGCCTTTACGGAAACTGCCTTCGCAATCTCCACCATCTGCTGGAGACCCATTCCAAGTTTTCCGCACTCTGTATGGGTATCAACCTCAGGATGACCCAGAAGAGTCAATGCCTCGTGCGCTTCTTTATGCATGCGCGGATAGTCCAGAAGACCGGCCGACTTTGTGATCTTCCTTCCCATGAACACATTGTCTACAACCGGGAGCATCGGTACAATATTCAGTTCCTGATAAACGCAGGCAATTCCTGCCTCACGCGCATGAACCGGGTTGGAAAAAGACACCTTCTGTCCGTCTACAAAAATCTCTCCTTCCTCCGGAATATGAACACCGGTCAGGACTTTGATCAGTGTTGATTTTCCTGCTCCGTTTTCACCGATCAGTCCATGGATCTCTCCGGGCCTGATCTGAATATGCATATCGTGCATGGCTATGACACCCGGGAACCGTTTTGTGACATGTTTCAGTTCCACTACATATTCGGCCACTGGTGCATCACGCTCCTTTCATAAATGCTCAAAGGCTGTCTGTCGATGGAGAAATCATCAGCCTTGAAAAATCGGACGGTCCAGGAAAGTCCTAAACCGTCCGACCGGATCAACTAACTACTTATGAAGATGATTGTCCTGCGTGGTACGATGTGATATACAATCACTCCTCCGCAAGATAGTCCGCGCAGTTCTCCGCATCAATGATGACAGTATCAACCGCTACGTTCTCCTCGACTTCCTCACCATTCAGAGCCGCAACTGCGGTCATGACAGACTCATAGCCCATCAGTGCAGGCTGCTGCGCGATCGTCGCAGTGATGTCACCGGCGTCGATCAGCTCGATCGCGGACTGGTTGCCGTCAAATCCGATGATGGAGATGCCTTCCGCACCCGCAGCCTGAATCGCGTTCAGAGCGCCGATCGCGGTGTCATCGTTGTGGCAGAGAACCAGGTTGATGCCATCCGGATATGCATTCAGCATATCTTCCATCGTCTTGGTTGCGCCATCGGTCGTATTCTGTCCGGACATCTCAGCGACCGGCTCCAGACCTGCTTCCTCAAGGGCCTTCTCATAGCCGCTCTTGCGGAGATTGGAAGTATTGTCACCCTCCTGGCCATAGATGATCAGAGCCTTGGTGTCTTCTCCGTTGATCTCCGTGCCATAGACGCCGCCGCTGTAAGCCGCATCCTCGTTGGACGTGCCGACGAAGGCAACCTTATTCTCATAGTCACAATCCGTATCACAGAAAATGACCAGGCCTTCATATCCTGAGCTCTCAATTGCGCCGATTACAGCGTCTCCATCAAGCGGGGCGATGATGATCGCATCCGGGTTTGCAGCCAGCATTGTCTCAAGCTGCTGAACCTGCTCAGCAATCTCAGTCTCGGCTGCCGCGCCCTGCACATCGATCTCAATTCCAAGTTCTTCCGCCGCCTCGTCGATGCCGGACTTCACGTTCTGCCAGTACTCACTGGACAGTGTCTTCAGGTTAACGACGATCGTGTAGTCATCATCTGCCATGGCCGGAAAAGCCAGCGTACCCGCCAAAAGAACTCCTGCACACAATACTGCCAATTTCTTCATGTTACAATCCTCCTTTAAACTGTTGATTATATCCGGGCTTATGCCCATACCTTCCGGAATTCTATCCGGATGAATCACGAAAACAGATTACCGGTTACTTGTTTAAATGATACCATATAACAGGTATTTATGAAAGACTATTTTTTCATCGCTGCAATCCTGAAGCGTTCAGATATAAAATCATCTGCAGGTTTTTCAGACCTCTCCATCGCCCGGGTCAGATCCTCCAGTTGAAGCTCATGCGGCTGTCGTCATCCTGACGGATCAGGCGGCAGATATGCTCCGCTGTCAGGCCGAATTTCTCCCTCAGATAATCCTCCGGTCCGACTTCTCCGAAGCAGTCTTCCACCGCCACATAATCGAACTTCAGCGGCATTCCGATCAGCGCATCCTCAACCGCGCTCGTCAGGCCTCCGATCCTGTTATGGTTCTCGGCAGTCACAACCAGGCCGGTCTTCTCCGCCCACTCGCGGATCAGCTCCACATCCAGGGGCTTGACCGTCACAGGATCGATCACGGCAACATGTGTGCCTTCTTCCGCCAGTATCTTCGCCGCCTCCAGGGCCACCTGCACCATGATGCCGCTCGCGACAATCAGTGCATCCGCCCCTTCACGAAGGACGATTCCCTTTCCGGGGGTAAAGGAAGAGCCGTCCGCATAAATCTGATAAGAGGCTGCCCTGGGAACGCGGATATACTTCACGCCCGGCATATTCCTCGCCTTTTTCAGGGTATCTACGAGCATCGGAACATCCGTGATGTCGTAGACCGTCGCTTCCGGCATCGCGCGGTACAGCGCCATATCCTCGAAGGGCATATGGGTTCCGCCGTTAAATGCAGCCGTGACGCCCGGGTCCGTTCCGACGATCGTCACCGGATTGCCCGCGTATCCCGCCGCCAGGAACGCCTGGTCATAGGAGCGCCTGGAAGCGAAGGGGCCGAAGGAATGCGCGTAGGGCTTCATTCCGGATGCCGACAGGCCGGCGGCAATCCCGATCATGTTGGCCTCGGCGATTCCACAGTTGATATAGCGCTCGCCCGCCTTGCCGGCCGTACCGCTGCAGCCTCTCAGGTCCGCGTCCAGCCAGACCACCTTGTCGTCTTCTTTCATCAGCGCGTCGATGGTCTCACCGATCACTACCTTGTATAATCTGGAATCCTTTTCGCCGTTATATACAATTTCCATTCCGCAGCCCTCCTTACGCCTTCATGGCCGCCTGCTTTTCGTGAAGCTCGGCAAGCCAGCCGTCAAACACTTCCGGTCCCACCTTCATGGAGTGATTCATCATCGTCTCCTCGACAGCGGTCACGCCTTTGCCCTTCACCGAATCCAGGATGATTGCGATGGGCTTGTCTTCTGCCTTCTTCGTCAGCGCCTCATAAAGCTTTTCCACGTCATGGCCGTCAACTGTCACGGCGTCAAAACCGAATGCCGCGAACTTCGCCTGGAAGTCGCCCGGATCGTTGATATCCTTGACATACCCGTCCAGCTGCTTCTTGTTCCAGTCGATAATCCAGACCAGATTGGTCAGCTTCTTGGCTGCGGTAAACATCGCCGCTTCCCAGACCTGGCCTTCCTCGGCCTCACCGTCACCGACGATCAGGTAGGTCCGGCAGTCCCTGCCCTGCAGACGGTCGCCCAGCGCAAGCCCGACCGCGGTGGATGTGCCCTGTCCAAGGGAACCCGTCGTCATATCAACTCCGGGAGTCTTCTTTCTGTCACAGTGGGACGGAAGATCCGTGCCCGGCTGGTTGAGTGTAAACAGCTTCTCATAGGGGAAATATCCCTTCAGCGCCAGCGTCGCGTACACGGCAGGGCCCGCGTGTCCCTTGGAGCATACCAGCTTGTCTCTGTCAACCTTCTTCGGGTTGGCAGGATCAATGTGCATCACTTCTCCGTAGAGCACCGCGAGAAGATCCGCCACGGAAAGAGAGCCTCCGATATGGCCGAATCCCCTGGACTTGATGCACTCCACCGTGCCGATCCGGATCTCCAGGGCAAACTCCTGGAGTTTTTTGACCTGTTCCTTTGTCATCTTTTTCCTCCTGTTCTTTCATGCATTTCCGCAGCACCCCCTCAGTGAAGAATGCAGGGCATTCTTCACTGAGGGCGGACAGAGGCGCTTCGCGCCTTGTCCTCCCCTGAAACTGATTGATTCCGTCCGACAAGCCCGGGGCTTGTCGGCCTGGATTCATCCAGTTTCAGGGGTGCTGATCCTTGATCAAATCCTTGCCACTCCTGACTTCTTTGCCGCCTCGGCGACCGCCTTCGCCACGGCCGGGCCGACTCTGGGGTCAAATGCCTTCGGGATAATGTAGTCCGCGTTCAGCTCTTCGTCAGAGATCAGGTTCGCGAGCGCCATTGCCGCCGCCATCTTCATCTCCTCATTGATATCGCTTGCGCGCACGTCAAATGTGCCGCGGAAGATGCCCGGGAACGCCAGCACGTTGTTGATCTGGTTCGGGAAATCACTGCGGCCGGTGGAAATCACCGCCGCCCCGCCTGCCTTCGCGTCGTCCGGGAAAATCTCGGGCGTCGGATTCGCGCAGGCAAATACGATGGCGTCTTTGTTCATTGTCTTCACCATCTCAGTTGTCACGGTTCCGGGAGCCGAGACGCCGATAAAGACATCCGCTCCGACAATGACGTCTGCCAGGCTTCCGCTCTTTCGCTCCAGGTTCGTGACCTCCGCCATCTCTTCCTTGATCCAGTTCAGGCCTTCCCTTCCTTTATAGATCGCGCCCTTCCTGTCGCACATGATGACGTTCTTAAAGCCCGCGGAAAGAAGGAGCTTCACGATGGCAATCGCTGCAGCGCCCGCTCCGGAAGTCACAATTTTGACATCCTCTTTCTTCTTGCCCACAACCTTCAGGGCGTTGAGAAGGCCGGCCAGGGTGATGACAGCCGTTCCGTGCTGGTCGTCATGGAAGATCGGGATATCGCACTTTTCTTTCAGCTTCCGCTCGATCTCAAAACAGCGCGGCGCAGCAATGTCCTCCAGGTTGATTCCTCCGAAGGAACCGGAGATGTTGTAAACGGTCTCGACGAATTCATCCACGTCCTTTGTCTTCACACACAGCGGGAAGGCGTCCACGTCGCCAAAGGCCTTGAAGAGCACGCATTTGCCCTCCATGACAGGCATGCCCGCTTCCGGTCCGATGTCTCCCAGTCCCAGGACAGCCGTGCCGTCCGTGATGACCGCGCACATATTGTGACGTCTTGTCAGCTCGTAAGCCTTCAGCGGATCCTTCTGGATCTCCAGGCATGGCTGCGCGACGCCCGGCGTATATGCCAGAGACAGGTCATCCTTCGTCGCGACCGGAACAGTCGCCACTACCTCAATTTTACCCTTCCATTCCCCGTGCAGACGCAGTGACTCTTTTGCATAATCCATGATAGCTGTTCTCTCCTTCCTATCCCTCGGGATTCAAGTCTTTCTTCCGGACTGTCCGGTCCGGATTGCTTCTGTCTGTTATCTGTCTGATGTTCTCAGGATCTGCTTCGAAATATCCTGCCCTTCCTGCAGGTCTTTTTTTCGACAGTGCCTGTGAAAAACCATTCCTATAGCTTACGCCGGGGGCATCGGCAGTGTCGCGCCGCCAAAAGGCATGGCGATCACCGTCGCGCCGGCGCCGTAGCGCTGCATTGCCTCATCAAAGGCGGTCTGAGCATCCGGCTGCGGGTTCAGGAAGATGCTCCTGACGAAGTCATCATCCATCTCGCTGACCAGGTCGATCCTGGCGTTCTCCAGAACCATTGCAATCGCCGCCGCCTTATGTCCGCCCAGCTGGAAATCCTTCGCGATCCGCTCGACCATGGAGTGCGCGGTCGGCGCTCCTGTCAGCCACTCCTCAAAGCGTGCGCTTCCAAGTCCCTCATTGCAGGCGCCGATCACGATCATGGTCCCGCCTTTTTTCACCGCGTGCTTCGCGTTGTCCAGCGCCTTCTGGGTCTGGTAGAGATTGGCGTCCTTCGGCGCTCCTCCCTGCGAGACAATCACGATATCCGCCCGCTCTGGAATCGGCTTGCGGTACATCTTATCCAGATAACGGCAGCCTTCCCTGTGTGCTTTGATCACATCCCCTGCCACCGCGTACACGATGTGCTTGTGCTCATCCAGCACGGCGTTCACGATATAGTGGATCGGGCAGTACTTCAGTGCCTCCTCCAGATCCTGCCTCACGGGGTTGCCCTCCAGCTTCCCCGCGCAGGCATCCTCCGACACCATCAGGGAGTGATTGCACTGGATCGCCGCCGGAGTGGACACGCCGGGCATCAGCGCCTTGACGCCGCCGGAGTATCCGGCAAAGTAATGGAACTCAATGTTCCCGAGCGCAACGCGCAGATCCGCCTCCACCACACTCCTGGAAAAGTCAAAGGGCGTTCCGTTGGAGGAGGTTCCTGTGTGGATGCAGTCGTCCGGATCCGAATCGACGCAGCGTACTCTCTCATAAATCTTATCGCCGGCCAGATGCCGCTTCTCTTCCTCCGTGTGATGCCTGTGGGAGCCGAGCGCAAACACCACCGTGATGTCTTCGTCCGGCACGCCCGCCTCATTCAGTTCGCGGACGACAGAGGGGAGCACATCATAGCTGGGCAGCGGCCTGGAAATGTCGCTGGTGATCACGACAACCTTCTGCCCCTTCTTCGCGACCTCGCGAAGCCTCAAGGCTCCGATCGGATGAGCCAGCGCCCAGTCAACCGCGTCAGCGCCTCTGCGCTCATGCTCCATCTCGTTTGCTGTCAGGACGGCCATCAGATTCTTATCCGGAATCTCAACGATCTGTGTGCCTTTTCCGTAGCCGAATTCCATCCGCATATCTGCAGCCTCCTTACATCCCGATGATTCCCGATGTTCCCATTACGGATCATTTTCCCGGAAAACACCGGCTGTTATCATCAGAAACTCTCTGTCTTCCAGGTTTTATACTCGCGAACGAAATTCTTTTCCGTTTTGGACGATTTCACCGCGGTATATGCGGTTAAACTAAGCGCTTTCCGGCGCTGAC
>ONVT01000125.1 GCA_900321365.1 uncultured Eubacteriales bacterium
AGGACTATAATGTGATACAATCCAATTCCCCATAACAGATTGAAACTCAGACTGGCAGATATGTCTGTCGGACGGGTTCGCCGGATTCATCCGGTTGTCAGGGTTCAGAATACCCCTGACTGCGCGCAGGGGATATGGGACAGATTCGATACATTCAGGAGATGAGACACAATGTCACCGCTTGAGAAAAAGAATATGAAGAAGCCCGGGCCGGACGTGATGAAGATGATCGCGACCGGCATTGTTAACGCCCGTTTCGCGATCCTTGTCGTGTTCGCGCTGATCTGCGTGTACTGCGTGCTGTCGATCGGCAGGGTAAAGGTCAATGAGGATCTGACTGCTTTCCTTCCGGATACTACGCAGACACGCAAGGGACTTACGATCATGGAAGCGGAGTTTCGGACATTCGGGACAGCCGATGTCATGATCTCCAATATTACCTGCGAGATCGCGCAGAAACTGGCGGACGAGATCAGCGGCTATGAGCATGTGGCGAGCGTCGATTTCGACGATTCGCCGGCGCATTTTACAGAGTCATCCGCGCTGCTGTCTATCTCTTTCGACTCCGAGGCCGACGATCCTGCCATCGTGGAGGAGATGGACAGGATCAGGGAGAGACTGAAGGACTACGATACCTATATCTCTTCCGAGATAGGATATGACTTCTCCGCGGAGCTTGCGAAGGAAATGGTCGGCGTTCTGCTGATTGCGGCCATCGTCATTATCGCGGTTCTTCTCTTCACCTCCAGAAGCTACTTTGAAGTCGTGATCTTCGGAATCGTATTCGCTGTGGCAGCCCTGATGAACATGGGGACGAACTACTGGCTCGGAGAGATCTCCTCCATCACGAATTCCATAGCGGTTATCCTCCAGCTGGTTCTGGCGATCGACTACGCGATTATTTTCATCCACCGCTATCAGGACGAGGTCGCGAAGAATCCCCGGGTAAAGGAAGCGCTGATCGAGGCCCTCTCGAAGGCAATCCTTGAGATCTCCTCCTCTTCCCTGACGACAATCTCCGGCCTGATTGCCCTGACGATGATGCAGTTCCGTCTGGGCTACGACATGGGAATCGTTCTTACCAAGGGAATTCTCTGCAGCCTGATCACAGTCTTCCTGCTGATGCCGGGCCTGATCATGCTGTTCCCGAAGCAGCTTCGAAAAACCGCTCACCGCAATCTGATCCCGAGCATCCGGCCCTGGGGCAGGTTCCTGACCAGCTCAAAATACTGTTTTGTCTGGGTCTTTCTGATCCTCCTGCCGTTTGCGGTCTATTTTTCCAGGCTGACGGAATACGCGTTTTCCGACACCTCGATCACCGAGATAGTCTACTCGAAGAGCCGTGAAGCAATGCACAAGATTACGGATACCTTCGCGGATTCCAACGCGATCGCCGTGATTGTGCCCTCCGGTGAATATGAAAATGAAAAAGCCATACTGAACACGGTCTCCAAAATGGACCATGTCCGGAGCGCGACCGGACTTGCGAATATCGAGGTCGGGGACGGGCATGTCCTGACGGATCCTTTCACGCCTCAGATGTTCGCGGAGCTTCTGGATCTGGATTATGAGACGGCTCTGCTGCTGTTCCAGGGCTATGGGATCAAGAATGAGGAATACCAGGTATTCTTCGGAAACGCGGATGAGTACCGCGTGATCCTTCTGGACATGTTTGAGTACCTGTTCGAGAAGATCGACCAGGGAATGGTCACGCTGGATGAGGAGAAGGCGGCTGAGATTCAGGATCTCCGCGCGCAGCTTCACAGGGGAACGATCCAGCTGAGGGGACAGAATTACGACCGCCTGATCTTCCAGGCGGATGTGCCGGTTGAGGGAGATGTCAGCACCGCCCTCACGGACGATATCCGCGCGGAGGCGGTGAAGTATTACGGGGACGAAAATGTGCTGGTTGTCGGTGAGATCACGAGTGCCCGGGATCTGGAGGCTTCCTACACCGGCGACTCGAAAAAGATCGCCCTGCTGACGATCGCGTTTATCTTCATCATCCTGCTGTTTACCTTCCGCACCGTCGCGGGTGCCGCGCTGCTGGCATTTGTCATCCAGGGAAGCATCTGGATCAACTTTACATTCCCGTATTTCCAGCATCTGGTCGCCTCCTTTGTCACGGACATGATCGTCTCAGCGATCCAGATGGGCGCGACGATCGACTATGCCATCGTGATCATGAACCGCTACCAGTCGCTGAAGAAGGAGAAGGGGAAACGGGAGGCAATGATCGAAGCTGTTGACGAGGGCTTCGCGACCGTGATTACCTCCGGCTCGATCCTGACGATGGCGGGCTTCATGATCGGCCTGCGCGTCAGCGACGTGTATGTCAGCCACATCGGCCTGGCGGTAGGAAGAGGCGCAGCCATCTCGGTCATCCTGGTGATGACCGTGCTGCCGCAGTTCATCCTGCTCCTCGATCCTCTTATTGACAAGACGTCATTTACACTGCACCTTCCGTCGGACGAGGATGGAGAACCAGATGTTTCTTCTGCGGGCACGGACGGAGCGGATGCTAAGAAGCTGGCGCTTCCTGACGAGGCAGATACCGCGATGCCGACTCTTCCTGACGAGGCAGAAACGGACAGTACACAGGCACAAGCTGACTCTTGCAATGTGCAGACTCAGTCGGACGCAGGTGGAAAGGGGGAACAGGCATGAAACGTCAGAACAGACTTCATATAAAAAACGTGGTTTCCTGCATTACCGCCGCTGCCCTCGCGTTCCAGATTACCCTCCCGGGTACAGCCATTGCAGAGGAAACATCCGATATTACGGTATTATCAGGATCGGAAACAGAAAACGATATTCAAAGAGAGCGTATCACCATCTCCGGTGCGGAAGATCTGGAAGCGCTCGCTCAGCGCTGCAGGGTTGATTCCGCTTCGAAGAATCTCGAGGTTGTCCTGACTGAGGATATCAGCCTCGCGGGGAGGTCATTTACGCCGATCCCATTCTTCTCGGGCGTCTTCGACGGACAGGGACATACGATCCGCGGCATTTCC
>ONVT01000276.1 GCA_900321365.1 uncultured Eubacteriales bacterium
AAAGAGCAGGAGATCCGGCCGACGGAGACGGCTGCGGATGAAGGACAGGAGATCCGGTCTGAGAACATGGCTGAGATGGCAGATGATTCTCTGACGCAGGAGATAAAAAAGACGAATGATGAGCTTTATAAGGAAGAAAACAGAGAACCTGATTGAACTGTTCCGGACCCACCGGCAGGTCTGGTGGATCATTGTATACACCGCCATCTATCTGGGCGCATTTCAGGTCATGGAGAATGCGCGGCATGTTCACTATCATGTGATTCACACCTGGCTGGATGACCAGATTCCGTTCTGTGCGTATTTTATCATTCCATATGTTGCCTGGTTTGCGTTCAATATAGTCGTGGTCGGCTGGTTCGTCCTCCATGCTCCCAAATATGAGTATTACCGCCTGATTACGGCGCTGATGCTGGGAATGACGGTGTTCCTTGTCGTGTCGGTCGTATATCCGAATCGCCTGGAGCTGCGTCCGTACTATGTGGATACTTCAGGCCTGTGCGGAAAGCTGGTGGCTTTCCTGTACCAGACGGACACTTCGACCAATGTCCTGCCGAGCATCCATGTATACAATACGGTGGTTCTCTGCCATGCAGTCAACATGAATACACAGCTCAGGCGAAGAAGGGCCCTCTTCCTGGCGTGCAATGTTTTTGGGGTACTGGTTATCCTGTCGACGATGTTCCTGAAGCAGCATTCCGTGATTGACGTCTGCCTCGGACTGGTCCTGGGAATGGTGATGCAGATCATCAGCGACCGTATCTTCGAAGCGGATGAAGAGAGAGCCTTCGCGAGAGAGACACTGTATGGAGGCTCGTCCTCCTCGAGAAGGACGGCAAGCGGGGAGCCTTAGGAACTGTAAAAAATTACTTGTACAGAATGTGCAGGATTTTCCTTCGAGTGAGTCAGGCAAAAAAGCCGCGCATAGCGGGTTGTGGAATTAAAAATGAAATGCACAGGGATCGGCTGATCTCTGTGCATTTTTGGAAAATGATATGAATCCGGATTTTGATCTTCAGGAGGAACTGAAAAAACTGCCCGACAAGCCGGGTGTGTATATTATGCACGGCAGGAAGGATGAAATACTCTATGTCGGGAAGGCTGTCAACCTGAACCGGCGCGTACATCAGTATTTTGTCCGGAAACTGGGAAGAGGCGCGAAGATCGAGCACATGGTCAGCCGGATCGCCTGGTTTGAATACATCGTGACGGACTCGGAGCTGGAGGCCCTGGTTCTGGAGAACAACCTGATCAAGGAAAACCGCCCGAAGTACAACACCCTCCTCAAGGACGACAAGACCTATCCCTATATCAGGGTAACAGTTCAGGAAGAGTATCCCCGTGTGCTGTTCACAAGAAAACTGAAAAAGGACGGAGCCAGGTATTTCGGACCGTTCAAGAGCGCATTTGCGGTGAAAGAGACCATCGAGCTCCTCCGGAAGCTGTACCTCGTGCGCGACTGTACCCGCAGCCTGCCGCGTGACATCGGCCTGGAGCGCCCCTGCCTGAACTATCAGATCGGACAGTGCCAGGCGCCCTGCCAGGGTCTGGTCTCAAAGGAAGAATATCAGGAAAACATCCGGAAAGCCCTGGATTTCCTTTCCGGAAATTACCGCCCGGTCATAAAAGACCTCGAGGATCGCATGAAGAAAGCGAGCGGGGAAATGGATTATGAGACCGCGGCGAAGATGCGGGACCTGATGCAGAATGTGATCAGTGTTACACAGAAGCAGAAGATGGAGAGCACGGACGGGGAGGACCGCGATGTGCTCGCGATGGCTCTGGACGGGACGGACGCGGTGGTCCAGGTCTTTTATATCCGCGGCGGAAAGCTGATCGGACGGGATCACAGCTTTCTGAGGGTCGGTGAGGAGGATGCCGCACTGCAGGAAGAAGAGGATCAGTCAGAAGGGCCGCAGGAGGAAGCGAAAGCAGAAAGACTTCAGGAGGAAACAATTCAGAAGCAGGCTGAAGAGCTTCTGGAAGGAGAGCAGAAGTCAGAGGAGTCTCTTGAAGAAGAGCAGCAGGCAGAGGAGGAAGAGAGGGCGGACAGGATAAAGGCCAGGATTTTATCGGTTTTCATCCGGCAGTTCTACGCCATGGCAGTGTTTCTTCCGAAGGAAATCCTGCTGGAATGCCCGGTCGAGGACCAGGAGCTGCTTGAGGAGTGGCTCAGCTCGAAGCGGCAGAGCCATGTTCATCTCAGAGTGCCCAGACGGGGAACCTACAGCCGGCTCGTGAAGATGGCCCGGGAGAATGCCGCTCTCGCGCTGGAAATGGACAGGGAGCGCGCGCGGCTCGAAGAGGGAAGAACCATCGGCGCCATGCAGGAGATCGCGCAGGCCCTGGGGATCGGACACCTGTCAAGGGTAGAGGCATATGATATCTCCAACACTTCAGGTGTAGAGTCGGTCGGCTCCATGATTGTATTTGAAAAGGGGAAGCCGAAGCGAAGCGACTACAGGAAATTCCGGATCCGCTCCGTGGAAGGGCCAAACGATTACGCCTCCCTGAAGGAGGTGATCTGCCGCAGGCTCCGCCACGGGATCGAGGAATCGCTGGATCTTGAAAAAAGACAGCTGTCCCGGATGGACGGGTCCTTCAGCGTATTTCCGGATCTGATCATGATGGACGGGGGACGCGGGCAGGTTCATGTGGCCGAGGAGGTATGCATCGAGCTGGGACTTGACATTCCGGTCTGCGGTATGGTCAAGGATGATTTCCACCGCACGCGGGGACTGTATTTCCACGATGAGGAGATTCCGATCGATCCCAGGTCGGAGGGATTCAAACTGATCACAAGGGTGCAGGATGAAGCACACCGGTTCGCGATCGAATTCCACAGGTCTCTGAGAGGGAAGGCGCAGACCCGTTCTCTCCTGGATGAGATAGAGGGGATCGGACCGGCGAGAAGGAAGGCCCTGCTCCGTGCCTTCGGGTCACTGGAGGCGATCCGGGACGCGGATGAGGAACATCTTGCAGGCGCTCCTTCCATGAACGCCTCAAGTGCCCGGAAAGTCTATGAGTTCTTTCATCCATCCTCGACAAAGTGACATTTTGGTGTTACGATTAGAAACTGTATGCAGGCACGACAGGAGGGCGGAATATGAATTCTCAGTCCAGTGTCCCTATTGAGAAACTGGTTAAAAAAATGGAGCTGGTGCCCCGCACAGAGCAGGTGAGCCTTGAGGGAAAGGCACTTACAACGCCGGAAGTGAACCGGCCCGCGCTTCAGCTGACCGGTTATTTCGATTACTTTGATGCGGATCGTCTCCAGGTAATCGGTTATGTGGAGTATACTTATCTTGACACGCTTACGAGGGAGAGGAAGCGGGTAATCTATGAACGGCTGCTTGCTGCGAAGATCCCGGCGATCGTCTATACGACACGCACGATCCCGGATGACGACATGCTCGAACTTGCCGTCAGGTATGATGTTCCCATCTTCACGACAGACCGGGAGACCAGCGCATTTGTCGCGGAGGCAATCCGGTGGCTGAATGTAGAGCTGGCACCCTGCATCACGATCCACGGCGTCCTTGTGGACGTTTACGGTGAGGGCGTGCTGATCATGGGAGAGAGCGGAATCGGAAAGAGCGAGGCCGCCCTGGAACTGATCAAGCGCGGACATCGTCTGATCACGGACGATGTCGTGGAGATCCGGAAGGTATCTGACCTCACTCTGGTGGGAACGGCACCTGACATCACCAGGCACTTCATCGAGCTGAGGGGTATCGGGATTATCAATGTCAAAACCCTGTTCGGCGTTGAGGCTGTCATGGATACGACCAATATTGACCTGGTTATCAAGCTGGAGGAATGGGACAAGGACAAGGAATATGACCGTCTCGGCCTGGAGGAGGAATATACAGAGTTCCTGGGTAACCGGGTCACCTGCCACTCCCTTCCGATCCGTCCGGGAAGGAACCTGGCGGTGATCGTGGAATCGGCCGCGGTCAACCATCGTCAGAAGAAGATGGGATACAACGCGGCACAGGAGCTGTATAACAGGGTACAGCAGGGCATCAGGGAGAACATGGCAAAGCAGAGAAAAGAGTAAGGGAGACAGGTTTCGTCATGAAAAAGTATTGTTTTGGGATCGATGTGGGCGGTACCACGGTCAAGTGCGGGCTTTTCAATACGGACGGGGATCTTCTGGACAAGTGGGAGATTCCGACCAGGACAGAGGAAAACGGGATCAATATCCTTCCTGACATCGCAGCGGCTCTCAACCGCAAGATCGAGGAGAGGGGACTGAAGAAGACCGAGATCGAGGGCATCGGCATCGATATCCCCGGCCCTGTCAATGAGCAGGGAATCTGCGCGTTTGCGGTGAACCTTCACTGGGGAAAGGTGAATATCGTCAAGGAGATCGAGAAGATGACCGGAATCCGGACGAGGGCACTCAATGACGCGAATGCCGCGGCGCTCGGGGAATGCTGGAAGGGCGGCGGAGCAGGACATAAGAATCTGATCATGGTCACGCTCGGAACCGGCATCGGCGGCGGAATCGTTGTGGAGGGCAAGGTGATTGCCGGCGCTCACGGATCGGGCGGAGAGATCGGCCATGTCCATGTGACGGATGAACTGGACGAACCCTGCAACTGCGGCAATATCGGCTGCCTGGAGCAGGTTGCCTCCGCGACGGGAATCGTGAGAATCGCGAAGATGCAGCTGGAGAAAACCCCGGATATTCCGAGTGTCCTGCGCGGGAGGTCATTTACCGCCAAGGATGTCTGGGATGCGGTCAAGAGCGGCGACGAGGTCGCGGATGCCATAGCCGAGAAATTCGGACTGTATCTGGGAAGGGCGCTCGCCGCGTTTGCCAGTGTGACAGATCCGGAGATCTACGTGGTCGGCGGCGGCGTATCGAAAGCCGGAAGCATCATCCTGGATTATGTACAGAAGTATTATCGGCAGTATGCGTTCCCAAGCTGCAAGGATGCGACGTTTGCCCTTGCCACACTCGGAAATGACGCCGGTATCTACGGGGCCGCGAAGCTTGTCCTGTAACGTAACCGCATATATCGCGGTGAAATCTGTCAGATCGGGTAACCATTCAGCACCCCCACTTACCCGGAACGCTTCGTGTTTCTCATTGTGGGCGGTCAGAGGTGCTTCGCACCTTGCCCGCCCCATGAATTCTCAAAAATCGTCCGGTGAGTAAACTCCCCGTCCTGAT
>ONVT01000149.1 GCA_900321365.1 uncultured Eubacteriales bacterium
GAACCCATCAACCGCCAGGCTCTTCATTCTCTGCGGCTCGAATTCATGCATCCGATCACTCGAGGGAAGATGAAATTCGAAGCCCCGGTGCCGGAGGATATCCAGAGGTTGCTTCAGGGCGCCGGGAGGCGGGGATTCCGGCAGATCAGTTCACTTTCCCGGGACTTCACCTGACATCATACGGGTCTTCACCAAACATTGTACAGTTTCTTATCGGACATCGTACAGTTTCTGAAGGTTCTCCATCCTTGCACTCATATTCCGCATCAACAGATCCACGATGACGATTGCAGTCATGCACTCTACAACCACTGAGGCGCGAGGGGCAATCAGAGGATCATGACGGCCTTTGACCGCAAGATCATGTACTCTGCCGTCTTTCCCGAGCGCACGCTGCGTTCCGGAGATTGAAGGTGTGGGTTTGAAAGCGGCGCGGATGCGGATCTCACTTCCGTCACTGATGCCGCCCAGAATCCCTCCTGCGTGGTTCGTGCTTTTCCTGATGTCACCACGGGCCGGTGCAGCGCCATCTCCGCCGTCTTGAACATTACAGCCCGGAATTGCGATGTCTGTATACTGGTCGTTATTCTCCGAACCTCTCGCCCCGGCTGCGGCAAACCCGTCTCCGATCTCAACACCCTTCACCGCTCCGATCGAAAAGACCGCCTGGGCAAGCAGTGCATCCAGCTTGTCAAAGACCGGTTCTCCAATCCCGGCAGGCATGCCGCTGACAACGCACTCTACAACACCGCCGGAAGAGTCCCCGCCTTTCATGCACTCTTCCAGATAAGCCTGCGCCCGGATCTCCGCCTCTCTGTCTGGCATCTGCAGGCTGCTCTCAGACAGATATTCCCAGTCAAAGCAATTCGGGTCACACGAAACAGGGCCGACAGAGGAGACATACGCCTGCACCCGGATCCCCATCTCAAGCAGAATCTTCTCGGCAATCGCACCTGATGCCACTCTTCCGACAGTCTCACGGCCGGAGGAACGCCCGCCTCCCCTGTAGTCGCGGATTCCGAATTTTGCGTCAAATCCATAGTCGGCGTGACCTGGACGGTAGACATCCTTCAGATTTCCGTAGTCCTTCGAGTGCTGATCCTCATTCGGCACAAAGAGTGAGATCGGGGTTCCTGTCGTCCTTCCTTCAAACACGCCGGACAGGATACGGACTGTGTCTGATTCGGAGCGCTTCGTTGTATACCGGTTCTGTCCCGGCTTCCTTCGGTCAAGATATCTCTGGATGTCCTCTTCGCTAAGCTCCAGGCCCGCCGGGCAGCCGTCTACCACAGCGCCGATACCCTTTCCATGGCTCTCCCCCCAGGTCGTCACTCTGAATACTGTTCCAAAAGTTGAGCCAGCCATTCTTTATGTCCTTTCTTCCCATATACGGTCATGCCCGTGAACATAATGATAGCAAACGACAAAGCTCTTTTTACTTTGTCGTTTTCCCTCTGTATTCCAGGCACAGCATGGTCATGTCATCAAACTGCGGCGTGTCCCCGGCGAAATCATCAATCTTTTTCCGGACCAGGCGAAGGAAAGACATCAGATCCATCTCATCCCGCTCTGTCCCTTCCGTTGTTTCACTCAGGCTCTTCTCCAGCGCATCCAGCATCCTTTCATTGCCGAAGAGTTCTTCCGAGCTGTTGTTTGCTTCCGGAACGCCGTCGGTATACAGAAACAGCAGACTGCCGGGCTCCAGCTGCCAGTGCTCATCCTTGTATCTCAGGCCTTCCAGGCCTCCCATGGCCAGGCCGTGCGGATCCTTCTCCATGGAAAAGCCCTTGTTCTTATTGTAGAAAACCGGATACTCGTGCCCGGCACAGGCGGATACCATGCTGCCGGTTGAGATCGTCAGGATTCCCAGCCAGACCGTAACAAACATGTTGTCATCGTTCCCCTCGCACAGCTTATTGTTGACGTCACCCAGGATCTGGGAAGGACTGTCATACATACCGGAAAGCGTCACGTTTTTGATCAGTGTCTTGGAAATGACCATGAAAAGCGCGGCAGGAACGCCCTTGCCTGAGACATCCGCCATGACCAGAGCCAGATGATCATCATCGATCAGGAAGAAATCATAGAAATCCCCGCCCACTTCCCTGGCAGGATCCATGACCGCGTACAGGTCGAATTCATTTCTGTCCGGAAAAGCCGGAAAATGTCTCGGCAGCATATTACTCTGAATCTCCGAGGCGACGGAGAGCTCTGTTTCAAGCCTCTGCTTTTCCGACGTAATCTGCACGATCTCGTTGACATATCCCTTCATCTTCTTCGACATGCCTTCAAATGACCTTGCCAGCATTTCGATCTCATCGCCTGTGAGCATGACGTCCTCCACCTCGAACGTCATGTCGTCCCCCTTCATCTGTGATACGCGGCTGGTCATTCTCCTGATCGGCCGGACCAGGCCGTTTGCCAGCAGAATGGATGTCAGTACCGCGAGGAAAAGCAAACCTCCGGCAATCAGCAGCGTGGTTAAGATGGTGTCCGTCTCGGCACTGCGTGTCTCCTCCAGAGATTCCTCCATAATAGAATCTGTTTTCTGCATGAGCACATAGGCAGTCCTGTTCAGGTCATCCTGGGAAATCATGATCAGCTGTGTCCATCCGACTGTATCAACAGGCGCGTAGGCGATGTAGACATCTTCGCCGTCCACGTTCAGAAGGGAGAAGCCGGTGCCGCCTTTGAGCGCCTCATCCACCAGTGACACAAGCTCCGCATTGCTGCTCTCCTTCAGGCTTTTCAGCTTATTGCCCTCCATGCTCAGCTCACCGTCTTCTCTGGAGGAATAAAGGATATTTCCATTCTCATTGATCAGACAGGAATCGGTGTACTCACCAAGCTTCGCGCCTGAGACGATGTTTCCCATGGTCTCCACCAGGACAGAACCGCCGCAGACAGCGGCAAGATTTCCGTCGACATAGACCGGAACGCCCACCATCACCTGGTCGACATCCAGATAGGGATCTTTGTTTACAGGGGAAAAATAGGTATCCTCATGGACAAGAGCTCCGACGTACCAGGGGCGCATATCGGCATTGAAGGGCAGAACTTCTCCGTCAGAGTTGAGCTTTTTCTCCGGTTTGTCATCCACTATGATGCTTGCGCCTCCGTGGAGCGCTACCACACAGTCAACCAGTGAGTC
>ONVT01000109.1 GCA_900321365.1 uncultured Eubacteriales bacterium
AAGAGATATGGATAACGAGGAAATCAGGAAACTGCTCCAGGAACTCAAGGAGTCTTCGGATGAGAGCTCGGCTGTCAGAAGCAAGGTCGTGAAGATCCATGTGGATACACCGGCTGAGGCAGAGCGCCGCCAGAAGGTGAAGGAGAGGGAGAGGGAGAAGGAATTAAGGAGGCAGGTCCAGGAGGAGGCGCGGGCGCAGGCTGAGGAGGAGGCGCGACGTCTCGAGGCGGAAAGAGCCGCGAAAGAAGCGGTGGAAGAAGCCAAGAGGCAGGCGAAGGCCGGGTTCGCCGCTGACCTGGATGAGGCGATCATTACAGGGAATTCCCTTCTTTCCGATCCGGATGAAGCCGGTGAGAACGCAGATGACCTGGACCTGAACTGGAACTACGAGAAGCCCGAGCTGAAGAGCGGATTTGTGAAAGAGGAAGACCTTGAGCTGGAAGGGGAGAGGCGCGCCGCGAGAAACAGATCCGCTGCGGAGGATGAGAACGCTCCGGACAAAGGTTCGGATGATGCCGGCTTCGATTCGGATGAAGCGGATTTTCGTGAGGAAGAAGACAGGGAAAGCATCACGGGACTTCCGGGTCATTTCGGTGCTCTCGTCGACAGGGGCCTGTCGTTCTTCGGCGGGATTCGCAGATCGGTGAAGGAGGATCTGTCCAGGACAAGGGGACGTAAGGACCAGGAAGAAGACGAGGAGGAAGACGATTCGGATCAGGATAATTCTCCTTCTTCCGGTCCGGCTGATCAGGATGATCCGGCCGGGCTGTCCGGCCCTGATCCGTCTGATGGGGAAGAGGATGCTTCCGGCACGGACTTTGATGAGGAAGAAAATCAGGATCCTTTCCGCGGTCCGGATCCTGCCGGCGCGGCAAAGCCGGAGGTCACTTCCAGGGATTACGGTCCCGATGAGGAGTGGAAGAGGCGGATGGAAGAGCCTCCAGGGAAGAAGTCCCGCTTTCACCGTACCATGTCCGGAACCGGGGGTCTGGGGCGGATCCTTCAGGAAAGCAGAGAAAAAAGAAAAAAAGAAAAAGAGAGGAAGGCCGCTTCGAAGGAAGAAGAGCGGGAAAGACAGGCAGACAGCGCCGTGAGGAATAAGGCCGGGGCGGATGACGAACCGGACGGGGCGGAAGCTTTGACAGAAGGGGCGAAAGCGTCTTTTGAAGAGGCGGAAGATTTGCCGGAAGAGGCGAAAGCGTCTTTTGAAGAGGCAGATGCTTTGCCGGAAGAGGCGGATGTGCTTTTTGAGAAGGAAGATGTGCCGCCCGAAGATATTCACGTGGAACCGGAAGAGAAAGAAGCCCCGCTGCAGGAAACAGTCACGGAGTCTGAAAGAACAGACGCCGGTCCTGATAACAGGGAGATCGGCGCGGGTGCATCGGATGGGGAAAACAGGGCTTCGTTCAAAAGCATCGAGATTATCAACCTGAATGAGAACCAGAACAACAAGGATGCGGAAGTGATTCCGCTTATCGGAAATACGGGCCCGCTTCCGGATATGTCGCAGCTGAAGAAGGAAGAGGAGAAGAAGGGCTTCTTCAGGGGCCGGACCAGAAAGAATCCGGGGAGGGAGAAGCCGAAAAGGTCTCGTCCTGACGAAGGAATGAAGAGCGGATCCGCCGGCGGATCCGTGCGCTCGCACAAAAAACAGATTATCATTGCGGCTGTGGCTGCCGCTGCCATTATTGTGCTTGCGGCTGTGATCTGGTTTACCGCAGGGCAGATGAAGAGCGGCCGGCATGAATCCATTGAGGCGGACGAGGGTCTGACAGTCCGTGTACTGAAACAGCCGGAGAATTATACGAAGGAAGGAGACGTACAGATCAGCGTCAAGGCGCCGGAGACGATTCAGTCCATCACGGTCAACGGGGAAAACGTGGTGGCGCAGCAGGGCAGGAGCGCGGAATTCACGTATCACGCAAGCGGCGGCACCCTGGATATTATGGCCGTCTCCACGGACAAGGTCCGGAATGCAAAGGTCATACTCGCGTACGTTGACTCCCAGCCTCCTGTTGTCACGATCAGGGAAAAGGACGGAAGAATTGCTCTTTCCGCGGAAGACTCCGAGTCCGGCCTGGATGCGATCTATATCGGCAGAACAAACGGAGTGTCCGATATTCCCGTGTATGAGAAGTACTCCGACACCCTGGAGATGGATCCGGATAAGGAGATCACCTACTATGCGGTGGATCATGCACAGAATGCGACATCTCCGGTTACGGTTGCCCTGACTCCTGCGGAATCGATCGCGTTTGAGAGGGAGAGTTACAGTCTCTTCCCGGGGTCGGTGGAGAAAGTGAACCTTATTACGACACCGGCTCATGCATTTGTCAATAACCTTACCCTTGAGGCGGAGAATCCGAAAGTGGCTCAGGTGGAAGGAGACATGCAGATCAGGGGCATGAAAGAAGGGGAAACGAAGATCACCGCCACCGCTGACGGGATTGCCGGCGTCATGGCCAGCGTATCTGTCGCAAGCCAGAGGAAGGTTACCATTTCCGCGATCGGAGACTGCACACTCGGGACGGACGCCAGCTTCAGCCAGAACAACAGTTTTGATGCCTATGAGGCGAT
>ONVT01000049.1 GCA_900321365.1 uncultured Eubacteriales bacterium
TCGGCAACTTCGCCCGCAGCCTCCTGCACGGCTTCCTCCACATTCGCTCCGGTAACCGGTGCTTTCAATTCCTCTCCCATAGCAGACACTCCTCCTAAAAAAATCAATTTATGCCAGTATATCACACTCTGTAAAAAATGCACTATTAAAGTTGAAGCCATAACCACATTCCCAATGAAAATGGAAGCAAATTGTTCCTGTCGTTTATTTCTTCACAGGAGGTATGCCGCGTGATATACTTGTCTTGTTTCGAGACGGACAAAGGAAAATACAGGTGATGACTCAGACATTGTCACGAAATCACATGGATGATCTGCACAGGAAGACAATTTGGGCGGACATGACGGCCGGCATCGACGAGGGTCTCATGGAGACGGCTGGCAGAATCCTGCGCGAAGGGGGGCTGGTGGCATTTCCGACCGAGACGGTTTATGGTCTGGGTGCAAATGCTCTCGATGCAAAAGCCTCGACGCGCATCTACGCAGCCAAGGGCCGCCCCTCCGACAACCCGCTGATCGTCCATATCGCACGGCTGAAAAGCCTGGAAAGCATCGTCCGGGAGGTGCCGGAGAAAGCGGGCATTCTGGCCGAAGCATTCTGGCCCGGGCCGCTCACGATTATTTTGCCAAAGGGGGATCTTGTTCCACGCTCTGTCACGGGCGGCCTTGACACCGTCGCTGTGCGGATGCCGGATCACGAGATCGCGCTGGCGCTGATCCGCGCTGGCAGCGGATTCGTCGCGGCTCCGAGTGCCAACACTTCCGGGCGGCCGAGCCCGACCACGGCGCAGCATGTGCGCGACGACCTGGACGGCAGAATCGATATGATCATTGACGGAGGAAGTGTCGATATCGGCGTTGAATCGACAATTGTTGATCTGACAGAAGATGTCCCGACGGTTCTGCGGCCGGGCTACATCAGCCTGGAGATGCTCCGGGACGTGATCGGCGAGGTGCGGATGGATCCGGGGCTGCAGAGAATGGATCCTCAGTTCCGGCCGAAGGCGCCGGGAATGAAGTACCGGCACTATGCGCCAAAGGCGGACCTTACCATCGTGGAGGGGCGCGAGGAGGATGTCCGGTCTGCGATCGACCGTCTTGCGCGGGATGCGGAGTCTCGCGGATTGTCCTGCGGCATCATCGCCGCGGATGAGGACGCCTCGTCCTATCACTGCGGAATCGTGCGCTCCGCGGGAAGCAGGGCGCAGGAAATCACGATCTCGCAGCACCTGTTCGGAATTCTGCGGGAATTCGATGATCTTGGTGTCGATGTCATTTACTCGGAATCCTTTGATACGCCGCAAATTGGGACAGCGATCATGAACCGCCTGATCAAGGCCGCGGGGCACCGGATTCTGAAGGTGTAACCCTTTGATGGAACAGCCACACAGATTGTATCTGTATGTCAGACAGAAACGGTTGGAAACGCTGTAATGAATGATAGTTCCTTCCGACTATGGAAGATGTTAATGCCAGTTGTGGGTTTGGATGGGGGATTGCCATGAAATATTATGATAAATTGATATTTGTCAGCGAGAGCGATACCTCGACCAGCCCGATGGCGGAGGCGATCCTGCAGCAGATCTTTCTTCTGGAGGACATCCTGATTACTTCAAAGGGACTCGTAGTGCTGTTTCCCGAACCAATCAATCCGAAGGCGGAAGCAGTCCTGGTCAGCCACTCCCTGTCCATGAAGGATCATGTAAGCGAGCAGCTGACGGAAGATGATTTTGATGACCGTACGCTGATCCTGACGATGAACGAGTCTCAGAGGGACCAGCTGCTCAAGGATCATGAGCACGCGAAGAATGTCTTCTCGATCGCTTCCTATATACAGGCGGATGAGGATATCCACGACCCCTACGGAGGAAGCCTGGCGGACTATAATCATGTGTATGAAGAACTGAAAGCCTATGTGCTCCGGCTGTCGAAGATTCTGAGCCTGGAGGACAACCGGCTGGAGGGCTGAGTGGCGCGGCGAAGGACCTCGAAGGGGAAGATTTTCTCAAACGGAGTTCATTTATTGATAAGCTGATCCCTCAGCAAACACTGTGGGACCGTTGTGAGAAGATGTTGAAAACCAACATCTGTGATGAGGATATGGAAGGAGGCCTGTGATGTCAAAAGTTTTGGTTCTTGATCACCCGTTGATCCAGCACAAGGTCGGTATCATCCGCAGGAAGGAAATCGGGACTAAGGATTTCCGGGCCATCATATCGGAAATCGCCGGACTGATGTGCTATGAGGCTACACGTGACCTCAAGGTGTCCGAAGTGGAGATTGAGACGCCGATCGCGAAGACGACGGTGAAGGAGCTGTTCGGTCTCAAGCTGGCAGTTGTCCCGATCCTGCGCGCGGGACTGGGAATGGTCGACGGTGTGCTTTCCATGATTCCGGCGGCCAAGGTCGGCCATATCGGTCTCTACCGCGATCCTGATACGCTGGAGCCGGTGGAGTATTACTGCAAGCTGCCGGAGGACTGTGGGGAGAGGGAAGTCTTCGTCGTTGACCCGATGCTCGCGACCGGCGGAAGCTCTTCCGCGGCGATCACTCTGCTCAAGGAGCACGGCTGCAGGCACATCCGCCTCATGAATATTATTGCGTCACCGGAGGGCGTGGCCCGCATGCAGAAGGACCACCCGGACGTGGACATCTATATCGCGGCGCTGGATGATCATCTGAATGAACACGGGTATATCGTTCCCGGGCTCGGGGACGCTGGTGACAGAATATTTGGAACAAAATAGCCTTCCCGCTCATATAATAGCTGTTGAGCTGTCGGGCGACTATAATATTTCCGGAGATAATCATGAGTGACAAAAGAAAAGATTATATAACCTGGGACGAATATTTTATGGGGGTTGCGCATCTGGCGGCCATGCGGTCGAAGGATCCGAATACACAGGTGGGCGCGTGCATCGTCAGTACGGACAACAAGATTCTGTCCATGGGCTACAACGGGCTGCCGAACGGGTGCTCAGACGATGAGTTTCCCTGGGTGCGCAGTGCCGAGGACGGGGACGAGCTCAAGACGAAGTATCCCTATTCTGTCCACAGTGAGCTGAACGCGATCCTGAATTACCGCGGCCCGGGGCTGGAAGGGGCGCGGCTTTATGTGACGCTCTTCCCCTGCAATGAGTGCGCCAAGGCAGTGATCCAGTCGGGAATCCGGACGGTGATCTACGAGGATGACAAGTACCGGGACGCACCGAATAATATTGCTTCGCTTCGGATGCTGAGCGCCGCGGGGGTTCGCTGCGTGCGCTACCAGCCAAGCGGGCGGAAGGTTGAGATTAAGCTGTAAGCGCCACCCACTATAATTGCGAACATTTTTCCGTATTTGAACGATTCATCAGTCTGGATATAGAAAGGATGATGCGTATGAGCACTTTAGAGCAAACTATTTCCATGCTGGAAACTCTTCCAGAAGAAGATGTAAAAGCCATACATGACATTGCCTATCGCTTCTATATTCGAGAAAGGGTTCCTTTTTCGCCATTGACAAAAGAGAAGGTCTTATATGACCTTGCGACATCCAGAAAGCAGATATCAAACGGAGAATGCAAGGAACTTGGTGAGGCCATCCGCGAAATTGAGGTAAAGTATGGTCTCTAAGGTTATCATTTCTAATCTTGCTCAACAACAGTTAGACAATTATATCCGGTATGTTCTTCTTGAAAAGAGTAATCCACAGGCTGCAAAAAGAATTACAGAGGACGCACTTATAACAAGGGATAGCCTCCTCAACGTTGCAGACAGCCTGCGTCTTCTTGAGGATAAGGACTTAGCTTCTCTTGGATACAGGAAAATTCTTTTCAAATATCATGAATACCTTTTTATCTATCGGGTAGTTGATAATGTTGCTTATGTTGAAGCAACATATCATCAACTTCAGGATTATGAGAACCTGTTTAAAACAGAAATCCTTTGATATTGGAATTCATTACTGCCCCGGCATTGCATGGAAGCCGTGACTGGCGCAGATTCCTGCTGCAGCGAAAGAGAGGGTACCCCTGGCGAGGGGTACCCTCTCTTTCGCTCTATTTTTTTCGCCTCACAGCGGCCACAGGCCGGACCACCATTCTTTCACCTTATCCCACCAGGTCGGTTCTTTCAATTCCTCGCCGTAGCGGTCACACTGGTAAGCCTCCGCGTTTGCGCCGCCCTCGTCGTAAGCCAGATGGTAGTAATGCGTGTCGAGGTGGATGCCACGGACGCCGTCGATCATGCAGTGCGGCTGGATCTTGATCCGCCCGTCGAAGGCCTTCTGTGTCGGAATCTTGATCTTGACGACATGCACGCCCGGCTCCTCTTCCACCGAGTCAGACCAGGAGACATAGTCCTTGCCGTTTACGATGTAGCCATACATATGCATCGACACATGGAAGCTGTCGACCTCGTCGCTCGTCACATTTTTCAGGACCATTGTGATGGTCTGCGTCTCAGGATCATAGTCGTGGTATTCGATGTCCGCCGAGACCTCCTGCAGGTTCGACTGCTCGTCCATCCACTTCGACGCCTTTTGAAGCTCCGTATTCACATACTCCAGCCCGTCGCGCTCTATCAGCGTGTCCTGATCAGAAAACAGGTTTGTTCCAAGCGCGAGGCGGTTCCCCTCGATGTCAACGCCGAGCGCCGCCAGCGTAGTCGGGAAATTATCGATCGTGGCGTATTCGCGGTAGTCGTCGCGGACCGGCTCGACGGGGGCATTGATGTAGGCCGTATAGCATTTCCGCCGGTAATCGTAGGACGCAGACGAGCAGAACTCCTTGTTCATCGTCGGATGGTCCCCGGACAAAATGATCGTCGTATTCTCATACCACGGCTGCTCCTGGCACCACTCGATAAAGTCAGAGACCTGGTTGTCAGCGCACCTGATCACATTCGCGTACTGTTCATCAAACTCATCGCCGCACAGCTGGCAGACATAGCCGTTCGGATAGTGCGTATCGACCGTCAGCATGGTAAAGCCAAACGGCTCGTCCTCCGCGGCCAGCGCAGTCAGCCTGTCCTTCGCGAAATCGAAGAGCTTCTCATCCTCGAATCCCCACCACACTTTATAGTCGGAGGGCAGCTCGCCGTTTGTCGTGTAATACTTCCAGTCGTAGAAGTCATAGCCGCCGTGCTCGGTAAAGCACAGGCGCCGTCCGCCGAAGGTCGCGTCGGATCCGAAGCTCATCTCCAGGTTGTAGCCCTGTTCCTGAAGGATGTCGCCCAGGCAGGTCACATCCGAGAAAAATGACGTCTGCGTGTTCATGAAGTTCGTGCCCACGCCCTTGAGCTCGAGCGGGATCTTCAGGGGCAGGCCGCTTGTGGCGGCGAACATGCCGCCCATCGTCCAGGTAGAATACTTGAGGGAATTGCCCCCGTCCAGAATCTGCTTGTCCGCGCCTGAGAAGTTTTCATTTTCCCTGGAAATCTTCGTCAGCCTCGGGATGTAGTTGACGTCAAACAGTCCCCCGCTCTCCTTGTCCGCGTAGGAAACCTCCATGGACTCCAGGAAGATATAGAGAAGGTTGCGCTTTTTCTCCGGGAATGTGAGCTGTACGGACTTCGGATCGACATAATTGTCTTCGATCCATGTCGATTCTTCGCCCAATGAACTCAGGTGCTCTGATATGCCAAGCTTGTTCCACAGCCCGGTGATCTGGATCATGCCAAATACCATCGCTGCCGCGGCGCAGACCGGAAGGAGCCAGACGCGCAGGATATTCCGGGGTTTTGTGTTTTTCTTCTCGTAGTCCTTTCGGAGCGTCTCTTCCATCTCGGGAGACAGCTCGCCGGATTTGGGCGGCTGCTTTCTCATCAGGAAAATGTGCTCGATGGCGATCAGTGCAAACAGGATGAATACTCCCGGGAACACCGCATATACGAAATAACTCCTGATAATCCCGGAATCCGTCCCGTTCATGGGCTGCGTTATCGTAAATATCACTTCGTCCAGCGTCAGGTCTCCCCACTCATTGAGGATCCACTGCGCCGTGCGCCCCGAGATGATAAAGAAGGTCATCACAAAATAAAGAAGCCA
>ONVT01000317.1 GCA_900321365.1 uncultured Eubacteriales bacterium
GAAGCGGAAACCGAAGCGAAGCAGGATATCGTGATTCTGGCGACCAGTGATGTCCATTGCGGGATTGAGGAAAACTTCGCCTATGCGGGACTGGAACAGATCCGTGAAGTATTTGAAAAGAGCGGAGACCATACGATTCTTGTGGACGGTGGGGATTTCGCTCAGGGAGAAGCGATCGGAACGATCACCGAGGGAGATGCGATCATAGGACTGATGAATGAGCTGGCGTATGACGTGGCAATCCCCGGCAACCATGATTACGATTATGGGATGGATCAGTTCTTCAAACTGATAGGAGAGGCAGACTTTCCCTTTATCAGCTGCAATTTTGAAAAGGAGGGCAAACTGGTCTTTGATCCATACCTGATCATGGATGCAGACGGGACAAAGATCGGCTTTGTCGGCGTAACAACTCCGGAAACCATTACGACCTCCACTCCGACGAATTTTCAGGATGAGGACGGCAACTTTATATACGGTTTCCTGCAGGAAGACAGAACCGGACAGGAGCTGTATGACGCGGTTCAGGCAGCGGTGGATGAGGTTTTAGAAGAAGGCGCGGATTATGTTTTTCTGCTTTCACATCTCGGAGAATCGGCGTCAAGTGAGCCCTGGACCAGTGCGGATGTGATTTCGCACACATCCGGAATCGATGTCGTGCTCGATGGTCACAGCCATGACACGGATCAGGTGGTAGTAGAAGACATGGAAGGAAATGAAGTTCCGCGAATGGGTCTTGGAACGAAGCTGAACGGAATTGGCTATGTCAGGATCAGCGCGGACGATGGAAGCATCAGCCATGAATTCTATACCTGGACAAATACGCCTTCCTTCCCATATCTGGCTGATATCGGGAACGATTTAAGCGCCTCTGTGAATAAGGCTTTGGAGGAGTTGAAGGAAGAGTTAGACAAGGCGGTTGCATACTCGCCGTTTGATCTGGTAATTAACGATCCGGAAGAGGTTGACAGGAACGGAGTGTCGGTCCGCATCGTCCGCAAAGAAGAGACCAACCTGGGAGACCTGATTGCGGACGCGCTCCGGTACGCTTCCGGTGCGGATGTCGCCATCTACAACGGCGGTGCGGTTCGGACGGGATTCTCTGCAGGCGACATTACCTATCTGGATCTGATGAATCTGATGCCTTTTTCAGATGCGATGGATGTCCTTGAGGTGACCGGACAGCAGATACTGGATGCCCTTGAGTGGGGGGCGAGGTTCTGTCCTGATGAGTGTGGCGGATTCCTGCATGTTGCGGGAATCACTTATGAGATTCATACAGATATTGAGTCTTCCTGCACATCCGATGAGAACGGCATGTTTGCAGGCGTGGAAGGGGAGTATCGGGTGCAGAATGTGATGATTGGCGGAGAAGCGCTCGACACCGGGAAAACCTATTCACTTGCGTCTGTTGACTACATGCTGGCCGAGCATGGGGATGGATTCACGATGTTCGACGACAGTGAAGTGCTCCAGAAGGCTTCGCTGCTTGATGTTCAGGTAATGATCAATTACCTGACCGGACCGCTTGGCGGAACGGTTCCTGAAGAGTATTCGGATCCTTACGGGCAGGGCAGAATCACTATATTGTCCTGAACGGGTTACAGCCCTCGTCGCTTCAAAGCCTGCGCAAGATGCCTGCCAGCATCAAAACCGCAGAGGATATGACATTTACGGAGGATGACCGGCTTTCAATATGAGTGATATGAGACAAATCCGCAGAATCATAATGATAACTTTAATTGTGCTGATATGTGCATCCTGTTCGTTCGGGGCTGCAGCTTCAGCAGCGTCAGCAGAAGCCGGAGCGGCAGAGGCCTCATCAGCAGCTTCAGCAGAGACTGAAGCAGAAGACGTGGCTTCAGCGGCGCATGCAGCCGATGGGGCAGTCACGGAGAGCATCACACGGGACTCAATGACGACTCTGAATCTGGAGAAGCTGGCTGAGTTTCCACCGCCGGAACCGGGGGCGTACCATCAGGGCGCGGCCGTGACTTCGGACGGGCTGTGCTTGGCCTTCCTTTCCGGGGAATCGTCGGAGGGGAATCCCCTGCTTGTGCTGGATGCGGATGCCTGGCAGCCTGCAGCCTCCCTTACGGAGGAACTGTCACACGCAAATGACCTGTGTTATGTTCCGGCGGCCGGCGAGATTTATGTGCTTCCGATGGACGTGCCGCAGATTATCGTCCTGGATGAGGAGACGTTTGAGGTGAAGCGGACAATTGATGTTCCTCAGATCTACCATGCGATCGGTTATGATGAAGACCGGGACTGCTTTGCCGCAATATACGCGGAGGGAAAGGGCAGTGAGAAGAGGCTGACCTGCGATATCCTTGACAATACGTGTACGAAGGTACTGCGCTCATTTCCGACGGATACGAACCTTGTCTACCAGGGACTGGCGGTTCATGATTCCAAAGTATACTACAGCTGCTGGAAAAGAGAGGAAGGATCGACAGAGCATAAGACTGTCTACGACGACCTTCTGGAGGTCAATGACAACGTGGTCTATGTCTACGATTATGAGGGGAACCTTGTTGACGCGATGTTGATCAGGATGCCGGAAGGGTATAATACCTTTGAGATTGAGGCAGTCTCTTTCCTTGGGGATCGTATGATCCTTACGTTTAACGAGAATCTGGCCGACGAAGATAATACGCTGATGATCGGGGTCTGGGGGCAAAGCTCCACATCCTTGGAGTGAATACCGATGATCTGAAGAAGGTTAAGTAGAAGAAAAAACCTATATTCAGAGAAGGCAGGTTCTGCAAAATGCAGGGCCTGCCTTTTCAAATGATTGGATTCACGTGGAGGTCTTCTGGTTTTTCTTACTTTTCTTTTTCTTCCGTCGTCTGCGGATCAGCAGGATGAGCGCGAGGAGACCCGCAGCGGCAACGCCGCAGATTATGGCGATTCTCCGGCGCATGCCGCTGTTCTGCCGGATGGTTTCCCG
Source organism: uncultured Eubacteriales bacterium (assembly GCA_900321365.1). The sequence continues at coordinate 2,954 of ONVT01000317.1, forward strand.
GAGGGATTCATAGTACGCGAAGGATCCGCCGTTTTTCAGCTCAAACACAATGTAGCTTCCGTCTGTTGTGTACGGACTCTCGGTCAGAGTGGTATCGTCCTGCGACGTGGTGAAGAGTCTTCCGCCGCTTACGGCCTTCACACGGACGGTGAGATCCTTGTCGTAGTCATTTACGGAAATGGTCTTCGCGTCCAGAAGCGGGCCGGTCAGTTTGTCTGTAATGACGTGTTCGATTTCCTTCCGGACCTGCCTGATTCTTCCCACGACCTGTTCGGTTTCTGTTTCGTGAATCTTCTCCCCGATCAGATCCGCGATCGATTCTGTGGAAACAGGGCTTTGAGCCGGGACAAAGTCTGTAACAGTGAGCGTCTGCCCATCGTAGAAGATCCCTTCGGCCAGATAGTCCGGCACATCGCCCTCTGACGCAAGCGTCGTCGTGGGGCGGTAATACGCTCCGGTCACTGTCTGGTCGCTGAAGATATGCTCCTGGTCAAAGTCATCCCACTGCCAGTAATCGTCGTCTTTGTTCGGAACATGAGGAAGTGTTTCCAGGCTTCCTCCGAAGGGAACGCTGACTTCCTTCCAGACTTCCCCTTCGACAACGAAAGAGACGGTGCAGGCATTTACGGAGCTGAAAGATTCCGCGTCAGAGCCTTCTGCGCCGAATTCTCCCATGTCGAATTCTTCCATGCCGGATGCTCCCGTGCCGGAATCCCCTGTTCCGGAATCCGCCATGCCGGATTCTCCTATGCCGGATTCTGCCGTGTCGGGTTTCCCTGTACCGGATTCTCCGGCGGATCTGTCTTTTGTCTCCGCCTGCTCCGGCTCTGGCGGGAGCGGCTGTGCGGTTCCTTCATAGCCTACATTGTCGATGCCTCCGATTCCGTAATCCACGTACAGGCAGTCATTCACTTCCCCGTCTGCCGATCCCGCGATGGCACCGAGAAACTCCGTGCCGTCTCCGATGTA
>ONVT01000047.1 GCA_900321365.1 uncultured Eubacteriales bacterium
ATGAATGAGGTGATGCGCGTCTATACGAATGATGACATTACCGGAGTAGAGCTGTGCGGGGCCATGAAGAATATCATTGCCCTGGCAAGCGGTGTCGCGCTCGGACTCGGATATGGAGACAACACGAAGGCGGCGCTCATCACGAGGGGGATGCATGAGATTACACTTCTCGGCATCGCGATGGGCTGCGATGCGCGGACATTTTCAGGACTGGCAGGCATCGGCGACCTGATAGTTACCGCTACCTCCACGCATTCGCGGAACAATCGCTGCGGGAACCTGATTGGTCAGGGTGTGGAGCCGGGGTCTGCCGTAAAGCAGGTCGGCATGGTTGTCGAGGGAATTAACGCGATCCCGGCAGCGCTGGAACTCCAGGCGAAATACAACGTCGAGATGCCGCTCGTCAATGCGGTTGATGCGGTGGTCAACCACGGAGCCGATCCCCGGGAAACGGTTCATTTTCTGATGACGCGCGCGCCGCGCTCAGAGCTGGAGTACCGCCGGTCGTGACGGGCTGGCCTTAGGACTATAAATTGTTTCAGAGTTGAATGAAAAAGAACCGGTCTGTACGATTGCCGTACAGGCCGGTTCTTTTCCCCGTCGCCCGCGCGGCTGTGGGGTATGACGTTAAACGCTGTCCTGGGGTCCCTTGTAACGGATCGCCAGCATCGTGATGTCGTCGAACTGCGGGACATCTCCATCGAAATCGTCGACCGTGCGGAGCATGTAGTGAACCAGCTCCTGCGGATCCGCGGTTTGTTTTCTGTTCAGGGCTTCAATCATACGCTCTGTCCCGAACTGTTCGTTCTGCGCGGTGGTTGCCTCCGGGACTCCGTCCGTGTAGAGAAACAGTGTCTGCCCCTTCGTGAGGTCAAACTCGTAATCCCTGAAATGGAGACCATCCATGCCGCCGAGCACGAAACCGTGTCTGTCGCGGAACAGTTCATAGACGCCGTCTTCATTCTGAAGAACCGGGTATTCGTGGCCCGCGTTCGAGGCGACGACATGGCCGGTGGAGATCGTGATGATACCGAACCAGACCGTGACGAACATATCCGCGTCGTTATTCATACAGATCCGGTCGTTTGCCTTTTCCAGAACCTTATGGGGAGGGAGGTTCTGCTGCGCGGTGCTGTTGATGATGATCTTGGCCATCATCATGAACAGCGAAGCGGGGATACCCTTGCCGGAGACATCTGCCATGACGACGCCAAGGTGATCCTCATCGATCAGGAAGAAATCATAGAAATCGCCGGCGACGGACTTTGCCGGCTTCATCAGCGCGTAGACATCGAACTCGTCGCGGTCCGGAAATGCGGGGAATGTATTCGGCAGCATGCTTGCCTGAATGCGGTTGGCGATGTCCAGCTCCGTGCCGAGGCGCTCTCTCTCCTCGGTGACCGTGGTCAGGTTCTTCATGTAGCGGATAAGGCCAAACTGCATATTGTGGATATCCACATAGAGGTCATTGATCTCGTCGTCACGAAGATTGGGCACCTCGATGATCTGCGTCATGAGCGTCTCCAGATCATCCTCCCCGTTTGCGCCAAAGGCAGAGGCCTTCGCTGCCAGGCTGGAGATAGGATCCACGACCATCCTGCGGATGTAGACAGAGCCGACTACTGCCATGATAATAAGGATCACAACACTCATGGACACCATGATGATCAGGAACCATTCCCGACGGCCGACGATGTCATTCATGTTCAGCTTCACGCAGATAACGGCAGAAGCGTTTCCGCCGGAAGATTGGACGGGCTCTGCGCAGGTGCACAGCCAGCCGGATTTTGACTTGGATACGGTTGGCGCGACACGGGTATTTGACGTCATGTCATCGAACTCATCCGCGTTTTTCTCATGCACGCCCAGCGACAGGATTGACCTGCCCGGATCCAGGAGGCACACGGCATCTTCCTCTCCCACATCCTGCACAAAGAGATACTCTGCTTTCGCGCTCTCCCGGAGCGTAGCGAGCAGTTCCGTATAGAGCTCGTACTCAGGTAAAAGACCATCTGTCTTCAGGTATTCCTCAATCAGATGGGGGGCGTTCTCCTCAACGGCCTTTTCCCTGAGATCCTGATAAGCCTGCGAAGAGACTGTGTCGCTCAGCTTTGCCAGAAAGTCTCCATTCAGCCGCGAGGCAGTCGAGGTACTGAGCTGTGCTGTTCTTTCCTTGAAGATATCGTCGATCTGCCGGGAGTGAACCGCGTAGCTTGCGGCAAGCAGCAGGATGATAATCACGCTGAACAGGACAAGAAGAACGCAGATCAGTTCTTTTCCGATTCGGTTTTTATTTCTACCCATGTAAGGCAACCTTTTTTATTCATCCTGCAGGCGTAGGATCATCTTCCACAGACTCGCGGCGGAATTGAAATTCTCCGGGATAATCTCTGTGGCAGGAACTGTGATATCAAACTCATCCTCTATCTCCGCGACGAGAGAGAGGATCGACAGGGAATCCAGAAGATGATCGTCCACCAGAGTGGTGCAGGTTTCATAATCCACCTCCGGCTGGATCTCCTCAAGTATCTCAATTAATCTGTCCATCGTGCCGCCTCCTTTACAAATGTCGAATACAGACTGCTCCGGTCTTTCATTATTCATAAACCGGACAGTTCAGAATGCCGGTTTCAAAGCGACTGCGGACCGTCCGCACGCCTCCGTCCTCTTCAAGCAGTATCACTTCCGGAAGATCCCTTGACAGAAACAGGGAGATCCCTTCCGTCATGCAGTATGCTCCGGTGTTTTCGAAGATCAGGACATTACCCGTCTTCAGATTCGGAAGAGGCAGCTTTTTAACCAGCAGATCGTTGATGGTGCACAGCGACCCGCAGATGGTCCACTCCTTTGTCTCTCCGCTTTTTCCCGGAGGGAAGATGCGCATGCGGGGGTGCTTCATGGCCATGAACTGCCCATAGTACACCAGCTGGTGCATGCCGCCGTCCACGATCGCGAAGTTTCCGGCCTGGTTGGACTTGAGGTCCACGACCTTCGTCAGATAGTATCCGCATGACGCGGCGATGGCGCGGCCCATCTCAAGCGTGATCCTTCCCCTGAATTCCAGATTCTCCAGGGCTTCTTTCAGCAGGGCGAGGAACGGTTCCTCTTCATACGGATCGTCTTCAAAATACGATACGGCAAGGCCCGGTCCGAACTCCAGCTCTTCGGCCTGAAAACCATAGGTATCGTACAACGTTTTCAGGAATAAATCCACCGATTCCAGCTCCCTTTTCAGCTTCCTGAAGGAAGTTTTCTGGGTTCCGGAGAAAAACTGGATACCGGTAAAGGAGAGGGCGTCGTAAGCCTGTCTCCCGGCGACGGCGGATTCGATCTCTTCCCTGCTCATGCCGAACTGGTTGCCGCTGGTGAGGCGGAGCAGGACACGGATCTTTTTCTGCGAGGAAGCGGCACAACTCTGCAGCAGTTCAAGCTGGGATACGGATTCCGCGGTATAGACGCAGGAGGCATTGCCCGCTGTGATTCTGGACCGGAACAGCTTTGGGTCTTTGTAGACGCCGGAGAGAACGAACAATTCATCGGGGACGCCGAGCGTCTCGCAGACCGACAACTCGCCCGGAGAACAGATCTCGAAGCAGTCGACCAGATCCTGCAGTTCTTTCACAAGAAACGGGTTTGCCTTCACGGCATAGCATATGCGCACCTGTTCCGGAAGCGCTGACCGCAGGGAGGCGATCCGTCTCTTCAGGACGGGAATGTCAAAAGCATAAACGGGCGTGCGGTCCATCAGTTCCGCAGGCAGATGTTCAGATTGCATGATAATCTCCCTTTCTTCTTATACTCAGGATCTGTACTATACATCCTGCCTGTCTTTTCCTTCGAGTGTACCAGGCAAAAAACTTTTATGCTTTGCCATGTCGCTTCGGGACAAGCTCCATGAGCTTTCTGCGGTCGACCTTCCCGTTCTTTGTCAGAGGGTATTCCTCAATCCGGATGAGGGACCCCGGAACCATAAAGGCGGGAAGGGAGTTCCTGAGGATGGCGTGGAGTTCTTTCTTTTCAATGGATCCCATATAAAAGCCGTACAGTTTCTGCCTTGCTTCATCGAAGATACAGCAACAACGCTCCACACCGTTCACCCTGCAGAGCGCGTGCTCGATTTCCTCGAGCTCGATGCGATGGCCCATATACTTGATCTGAAAGTCTTTCCGCCCGCAGAAGTACAGTTCCCCGTCCGCTCCGTATTTCCCGAGATCGCCGGTTCGGTAGATCACCTCCGGCCAGGCGCTGTTCAGCGGATTGACCGTAAAGGCTGAGGCTGTCTGAGCGGGAGAGCGCAGGTAGCCAAGGCCAAGAGCGCTGCCCCTCACACAGATTTCTCCTTCTGTCTGCACGGCGTTTACAAGGTGGTTGTCCGGGTCTAAAAGAAACACGTCTTCATTCGGAAACGGAACTCCGATGGGGATTCCTTCCGAATAGTCACGCTCTGGATCAAGAACATGGAAGGTACAGTTGCAGGTGATTTCGGAAGGTCCGTAGAGGTTCACAAACCGCGCTTTCGGAAGGTGTTCCCGCCACGTCTTCAGGTGCTTCAGGGGCATGACTTCTCCGCTGAATAGAATCTGACGCACGCTTTGCGGTACCCGGTAGTCGAGTCCGTGAAATGTGCTGATCAGGCACAGCGCAGAGACGGCCCAGATCATGACACTGATCTCCCTGTCGCAGATCCAGTCAAGAAGCCCCGTGGGAGCGGAGAACAGCTTTCGGGGAATGATCGACAGCTTTGCCCCGGTTTTCAAGGCACTGTACAGATCCTTGGTTGAGACATCAAAGTCAAACGGCGCCTGGTTGCCGATCACGTCATCCTCGCTGATATCAAACAGGTCCGTGAAGACGTCGATGAAGTCAATCACGGAGCGATGGCTGATCAGGACTCCTTTCGGAATACCGGTGGAGCCGGAGGTAAAGATCGCATAGAGCGGGTCCGTGTCAATCATGCGTCTGCGGACGGCGGCAAGCGCTTCTTCATTCAGCGCTGCCGTCATCAGATTCGTAATCAGGAGAACCTTCGTATCCGGGAACAGCTTAACCGCCCTTTCCAGATGTTCCTGGTCTGTAATGACGCAGTCCGCCTGCAGGACATCCTGTGTTCTGCACAGCCGCTCATCCGGAAGCTCCGGGTTCAGCGGCACATAGAAACCGCCCGCACAGGTAATTCCCCAGAAGGCTGTCAGAGCGGCGATTCCCTTATCCATGTAGACGCCCACTCCCATGCAGCGTCCTTCCTGCCCGTTTGCTTTCGCCGCAATCAGACCGGAACCTGTACGCCGGCAGTTCCTGAGCATCTCTGAAAAGCTGCAGGAGCCGTATTCATCCTCCGCGAAAATCCTGTCCGGAACGCGCGTGGCGCTGTATTCGAGGTATTCAAGAACATTTCTCATAATAATAACCGGCCGAATTCTGCCGGGAATGGCTGTTGATCGTGTGTATTTCCCTGTCACCGGCCATATCTGACACGTATATACTCGTCATGAAGATCGTGCATCTGTTCCGTGTCCGGGACGCCGGAACGCTCCTCCATCATGGAGGGCGTCTCGTAAATCTCAGGAGGGCCGCCCCGGTATTTCAGAATGATGCGGCGGTACCTGCGGCGGATCCCGCCGCTTTTTGATCCGGAGCCGGGCATTCGGAACTGTTTCTTCAGGCTGATATGTTCATCGGTCTCCTTTCCGGGAATGGCTTCTGGTATCTTCTCCTTCGGCTGAAGGCGGAATCTGCGGTACAGACTTCGCGCACACACCCAGAAGAACCAGATCATCACTACGGTCATGAAGAGGGCCAGCACATTTTCGGTAAAGTCAATCAGACTGACCAGCCATGCGGGCGGCGCCGCGCCAGCGCGCAGGAGCCCCAGTTCGATAAGCATCCGCAGAATCCCGTTCCGGTCATACATTGCGCCCTGCGGAGGTTTCAGATCCCTGTCCAGGAGCAGTTCAAGAGGGAACTTCGGCAGATCCAGAAAACGCCGGCTTCCCGATGTCATCAGCGCGGCTGCTGCCAGCAGTGCGCACGGAACCAGAATGATTGCAAGTGTCCTTCCCTGAAGCTTTCCGATCCGGCTCTCGGGGATCCTGCTGATGTGATGCCTGCTGTCCAGATACTTTTCTTTTCCGATAAGCACATGATAAGGCAGGATAAGGAAAAAGTACAGAATCGCACCGACAAGGGCAACCCCGGCAAGCTCCTGGTTATGTAGACAAAGGGCACTGATGTAGATGACAGGAAAAGGGATCAGGAGCTTCAGCGAGGGAAGCGGGAGCAGATACAGATCACCGCCCCAGGAATGGTCCTCCTGCGCTTTTGCTTTTCTGCGGCTGTTGTCGTTGGTGCGCATACGGATCGCGTCAAGCAGGAAGAGGAGCAGGATCAGGGCCTGAGGAACCTGCTCACCGCCGAGGATACTGAGGCCAAGCGCAAACTGCCCCATGGCCAGTGCCCATAGGAACAGGAATCCGGCGGGAAAAGCGCAAAGAAGAAAGAGCCCCAGGTTTTTCACTTTGTCCTGAAGGAAATAGAACAGACATGCAGGCAGCGCCAGCGAAAGTGTAATCAGGTAGAGCGGCAGCAGGAGGGCACACGCATCCGATGCCTCCTTTTCGCTCATGCCGAAGGTCACGATCAGGCAGAAGCAGGGGACAATCATGGCAATGGGCACCAGAAAATGAAGGCGCCGCACGAGAACAAGAAATCCTCTTGTAAACTTTGAACCTGTATATTTCTTATCGGTCAATTGAGTCTCCAGCCGTAAATGAAATGTAAAAGTCTCCGTAAGCAGTGGATCCTGGCGACGCTCCTGCTACGGTGTCTCACGGGGGTGATCCCCCAGCAGCGGGGGTGGCGGGGGCGGGACTTGTCAAACATGTCCTACCGGACTGCACATACAGGAAGAATATAGAGATTACGCTCATGTTCTTCGCGCCGGCCATCCGCTGTCCGCGACAGGACAGCGAGAATCCCGCTGTGACCGGTGCCAAGAAGTTTCCGGATACTGTCCCGCAGGGAGGGACGGTCAGAGGATGTAAGGAACAGAAATATTTCGTCCCGCATTTCCCCTCCGCGTCCGGTTTTCTGCCCGGTCTCCTGCCGGAGCATTTCCTCAAAGGGAAGAAGGGCGGCGGCGTCAAAATCCGTTGTCAGATACTCCTCAAGCGCTGTCATCTGTCCGGCACTTTGGCAGGAGGAAAACCGGACACATCCCGGAGCCTCTTCGCGACCGGTCAGGCAGTTCACCATAAGCGCCGCGTCCTTCTGCCGCTTCACCAGAGTCCTGACTAAAGACGCGGCCATGGCGATGCCGAGTTCCCGTAGTGAATCTGAGAAGGGAAGTGCCGGATCGGTACTCACATCAAGAAAGATCCGCACCCGGACAGCTGAGGTGGATGCATAGGTATTCACCATCAACTCACCGGTTTTTGCCGTTGCTTTCCAGTTGACAGATTTCAGGGGATCCCGGATCGTGTACGGACGGATGGAGGCAAATACAAAAGGATCCTCATACAGGCGCCTGGCACTTTCCACTTCTCCGAGAATCACTTCAACCGCCCGAAGCAGCAGACTGCAGTCGGTGTTTTCCGGGTAGACATACAGACCACCGGTGCCTTCCGGCATCAGGTCATCTACCCTGTAGATCTGCCCGAACATCCTCGACGGAGTCTGGCAGATGAGCTGACTGACTTCGTAATAGCCTCTTTTCTGTGCCGTAACAAGATATCTGCGGATGATCTTCTCCATACCGGCGACGGCAAAAATATCCCGCTTGTAGATATAGTCGCTCACCAGGGTATTCTCGGCATCCTCAAAATGCAGTCCCTGCGGGATACGGAAGGCGATCTCCAGTATGGGAAGCGCCATCTTCTTTCGGTTTTCGATGGCCTCCGTCAGCTCCAGGACTTCTCCGGCACATACATGTGGACGGGAAAAGGAAACCCGCACGGTGAGTGCGCGGATCCAGTACCGGCCATAGAGATAACCGCTGAGCAGCAGGACGGCTGCCGCTCCCAGCAGAAATACCGCTATCATACGATTCCGCGCTTCCAGTCCTCCGTGGGAACTTCTGTCTGTGTGAGGGCTGACAGGATACGCGCCTCCTTTTCCCTTGCCGATGAGATACCTGCGGACAGGCAGCGGTGCGCGAGCACCGGCAGCGCAACCGCCTGGATATCCTCCGGTGTCACAAATTCCCTGCCCTTCAGCAGGGCGTAGCCCTGCGCCGAGCGCACAAGCGCAAGCGTGCCTCTCGGGCTGACGCCTTCCTCCATGCGTACCACCCTTCCGGGAAATGAGCCCGCCGCTGTCTGCCCCGTACTGCCTGCATCCTGAGAACCGGCCGCACCTGTGGCGGAATAACGTGTATGCTGAATCAGCTGCGTGATATATCCACGAAGATCCGGATGCACGTAAACCTTCCGGCACATGTTCTGCAAAGCCAGGATTTCCTCCGCTCCGCAGCACGCTCTCACCTCTTCCAGAGGCTCAGAGTCAATGAAGCGGTCAATCATTCTAAGCTCCTCCTCCCGGGACATTGCGCCCATGCTGATCTGCATCAGGAAACGGTCCAGCTGCGCTTCAGGAAGTGGAAAAGTCCCCAGTGTCTCAATCGGGTTCTGAGTGGCGATCACAAAAAACGGTTCCTTCAGCGCCCGGGTCGTGCCGTCGACCGTCACCTGCCGTTCCGCCATACACTCGAGAAGGGCGGACTGTGTGCGGGGCGTCGCGCGGTTGATCTCATCCGCAAGGAGCAGATTGCTAAAGACCGGACCCGCGCGGAACTCAAATCTGGAGACGGACTGGTCAAAAAAGCTCAGCCCGGTCACATCACTCGGAAGAAGGTCCGGCGTAAACTGAATCCGGGAGAATTCCAGAGATGCCGACGCTGCCAGGCTCCTGGCCAGGATCGTCTTTCCGGTTCCCGGCACGTCTTCAATCAGCGCGTGGCCGCCGGCGGCAAGGCACACAAGCAGAAGATCCACCGTCTGCTCCCTGCCGACGATGACCTTCGCGATGTTTTCCCGCAGCATCTGAAGCGTCTGTGTATGATCGGACATGGTTTCTGCCTTTCCTGTTTTTACTTCTTATGCAGCTCCGGGGCGTCCCTGTCATCCTTCAGATTCATGGGAGCGAACCCGTCCGCAATCATCTCACACATGATCGGGACAATCTTCGGGTCAAACTGGGTACCCGCGTTCTTCTTCAGTTCATTCAGTATAACCTCCTCGGACAGGCCGGGGCGGTAGACACGGTTGCTCTGCATGGCGTCATAACTGTCCGCGACACCGATGATTCGCGCGACCAGCGGGATCTCCTCCCCGGACAGGCCTTCACAGTACCCCCTGCCGTCATAGCGCTCATGGTGGTACTTCGCGCCGTCCGAGATGCCCTGCACCGCGTCAAAGCTCTGCAGAATCTCACCGCCGATGGCAGGATGCTTTTTTATCTGCATGAATTCCTCGTCTGTCAGACGGCCCTTCTTATTCAGGACCTCGTCCGGAACACCGATTTTCCCGATGTCATGGAGCAGTCCGATATAGTAGATCTGTTTCAGGTACTCTTCCGGCATTCCCAGCCGTCTCGCGATCTCCCGAGAATATGTCGCGACACGTACCGAGTGGCCTTTGGTGTACAGATCCTTGGCGTCAATGGTACCCGCAATGGTAATAAGCGCCTGATCGATAATTCTTCTCTGCGCCTCTTCCGTTTCACGTGCCTTTTTCAGACGCCGTCTGGCGATGATATATCCGATTCCGAACAGGACGAGGAAGGCAGCGATGACGAGAGCGATCCAGAACCAGAGAGACTCCGTGATATTTGACGCCCTGGAGATGATGACATCCTCTGCTTCGGCCGTCTCACCGGTCAGCGGGTTGATGATGCGGATCTTCAGCGTATAGTCGCCGCCTTTCAGGTTCGTATAGCTCACGCTGACATTCCGCTTTGTCGTGACCGTGTCCTCCTGGTCGAACCCGTCCAGCCGGTACGCGATCTCATAGTCAGCCGCGTCCGAGAACAGCAGCAGGGAGATATCCGCGGTGACACGCTTTGCCGAAGAGGGAACCTCGACATAGGACGGATGCTCATAGACCGTACCGTCGACCGTGATTGTGTTCACGATCGCCCTTGGCATTACGATCTCCTTCCCTTCGAAGTCAAATGCACTGACGCCGGCGTGTGTCGGGATATAGAGTCTCTGGTTTTCCGACAGCCAGCACCAGGTATTTGCCGCGAGGGAACCGGTCAGCCCGCACTCGGTTCCATACCTCGCCGTGTAGGTTTTCCTTCCGGCGAGGAGGTCCTCCTTGTCCACGGAGAATACACCGCTGTTCTGGAGCGCCCAGATCCTGCCGTTCACATCGTACACACTGTAAAAGCTGCCGGCGCCTTTGGTAATCTGATCCAGCTGCCGGAACGAACGACTGTCCTCTTCAAAGTAGAATAGTTTGTCACCTGCGCAGACAAAGAAATTCCCGCTGCCGTCGGCGTCTGCTGTCATCCTCAACACTACGCCCTGTGTCAGGCCCTGGTCATACCCCAGGTGCACCAGGCCGTCCTGCGTGATCTCGTAGATCCCGCTTCCGTCTGTGCCGAGATAGAGATGGCCGCTTTGTTCCATTGCGGACAGAACCGAGGTCGTCTCCATACCGTCTTCTGCACCGTAGACCGTCTCCACCTTCTCGCCTGCAGCGTCCATGATTGCCGCGCCCTGCTGGTTACCCAGAAGCATGCGCCCGTCAGACAGCCGGTAAATCACGCGGACCTTGTCACTGTTGAGACCGTTTTCCGTGGAAAAACGCATGGTCTCACCCGTTCCCGGATCAAAGCGGACAACCCCTTCATTCCAGGCAGAGATCCAGAGACGCCCCGCTGTGTCTGAGCCGATGGTACGCACGCGCACTCCGCTCAGAACACGGGTTGCCCGGTTGCTCACCTGGGCCCATTCTTTGTTATAGACGTATACGCCGGTGTCAGTTCCGACATAGTACAGATTTCCTTCCTGGTATACGACGTTTACCGTCATCGTGCCGAGGGTGGAGTTAAAGTTGCAGCTGTCAAAGCAGCCAAGACAGTAGCGCTGCAGGCAGCTGCCCGAGGAAGCCACCCAGTAGTTTCCCTCATGGTCGACGATTGCCCAGTTGCCGTCGATCACGTCTTTATCGACCAACAGGAAGCCGTCCTGAGGATTCAGTGTGCCGAATCCTCTCAGGCCGCACACCAGGATCACGCCGTCCGGTCCCGGAGAGAGCTTGTTAATCGAAGCCAGTTCTGATGTGTAGAATTCATCCTGCTGCAGGACATCGCCTTCTTCACCGATCGTCAGCTTTACGATGCAGTCTCCGGACGAACTCACATAGAGACTGCCCTCCGTATCCGCGCATACCGCGCTGATCGTATCCTTCTGGAAAAAATCCGCATCGGTATAAGACTGGATAAAGGCATCCTCCGTGAACTCATACAGCACTGCCGAATCCGCCAGTGCCCAGATCCGGTCACAGCGGTCGATGGTCAGCGTTACAAACTGCTCTGTACTGAAGTCGTCCAGAATGACGGGAACGAGCTCATCCGGATCTACCCGGACAATACCGGACGTCGAGGCGGCATAGACCACTCCCTCCGAATTCTCGCAGAAGCGGCGGATGCACAGATATTCCTGAGAATCCGGAACCCGCAGCCGGGTAAACACATCATCTTCCAGACGGTAGACACCTGCGTCATTAGTCCCCACATACAGCCTTCCGGCAGAATCCACATAGAGCGACCGGATCGCCGAAGACTCCAGGCGGTCACTGTAGTTGACAAAATTGGTTCCGTCATACCGGATCAGTCCCCCGTATCCGCCGATCCACAGATATCCCGACTGATCCTGCACGACGGCGTTCGCCTCATCCGTGGGAAGTCCCTGCTCGATGCTGTACTGAGTCTTGATAAAGTTCGGGATATCTTCGGATGAGATCACCGCCGCCCGCGCCCGGCATGCCGGAAGCAGGATCACTATCATCGCAGTCAGCACAAACCATGCCCGGACATCGGACACACGCATCCTGCTGCGGTTATCAATCTTTCTCATAATAGTATCTTTCTGCGTTGTGACAGGATTTACTCAATATAATACAGTATACCATGAACACGTGGAAAAAACAGACTCGTCACGAAACCGGAAGGCGAGAAAGGGAAAGAAAAACCTTTCCTTCTTCGGAGACATCTGTTATACTTAGGAACACCGGCTGTGAAAGAGTATTTCAAAGCAGTCCGGAAAAGAAAACTGTCTGCGTAGCTCAGCAGGATAGAGCGACCGCCTCCTAAAAAGATGCTTCAGCACTTCTTGGGGGAAACGCTTACAGCCCGAAAGGGCAGCTGCTGGATCTGAAAAATGCGAACGAAAAGAATCTCATCATCGAAGAACTGCCGACTATAAGGTAGAGCGTTCGCCATAATTAGCTGAATGATCTCCTGGCTAAGA
>ONVT01000218.1 GCA_900321365.1 uncultured Eubacteriales bacterium
TCCCATCCCGCCGGCAATCTCATTATAGGAGAAAATGAACCAGCCGACCATGACCACCAGCATACAGTACACATGCTGAAGGACAGAGGGGAGACGCCGGAGCATTTTCCCGTAACACAGCTTTTCCAGAAGCAGGAGAACGCCGTAATAGAGGCCCCAGATCATAAAGTTCCAGTCTGCGCCATGCCAGATTCCGGTCAGGAGCCAGACCGCCATCGTGCTGCGGATCAGACCGGCGGTACCGCTCCTGCTGCCCCCGAGGGGAATGTATACATATTCCCTGAACCATGTGCCGAGGGAGATATGCCACCTCCTCCAGAATTCAGAGGCGCTCTTCGACTCATACGGGTGTTCAAAGTTCTCCAGGAAACGGAATCCGAACATGTGGCCGAGCCCGATCGCCATGTCGGAGTACCCGGAAAAATCGAAGTAGATCTGGAATGTAAACGCCGCGATTCCGATCCACGCGGTCAGTACCGGAAGGCTTCCCGTGTCCATGACACGGATCGAATCCCACAGAAGCCCCGCGTTGTTTGCCAGGAGAACTTTCTTGCCAAGGCCTGTCATGAACCGCATCACGCCCTGCGCAAACTCTTCGGAGGACTCCTGACGGTTCCGAAGCTGTGCGTCAATCGTTTTATACTGGACGATCGGACCAGCGATCAGCTGCGGGAACATGGTTACATAGGCGCCATAGGAGATGATGTTTTTCTGTACGCTCGCACTGCCGCGGTAGACATCAATGATATAGGAGATCGTCTGAAAGGTATAGAAGCTGATACCGATCGGAAGGGCCAGCTGCAGCAGGGGGATATCACTGTGCGCGATCTGGTTCACCGTGCGGAGGACAAAGTCCGCGTATTTGAAAAAGCCAAGAAGCGACAGTCCCAGGGCGACCGAGACCGCGAGGCTGATCTTCGCCGCCCGTTTTCTTCCCTGACACAAATAACGGTCGACCATAAGACCTCCCGTCCAGGAGATCAGGATCGACACGACCATAAGGATCACATATACCGGTTCGCCCCATGCGTAGAAGACAAGGCTGACAAGAAGCAGCACCAGATTCCGCAGCCGTCTGGGCGATACAAAGTAGAGAATCAGCACCAGTGGGAGGAACCGGAACAGAAACAGCAGACTGCTGAATACCATGCTTGTTCACCCAAAATTCGCTTTACAATCAACTCGGTTATTATATAATAATAAAGTATTGTGTTCAACTGTGACTTTGCGTCCTGAACACTGTGCAAAAAGAGGGAAAACGGCTTGTTCTGCCCTCTCTTAATATGGAGACACAGTGCGGCGTCCCGAAAGACGCCCGTGCGTCGGGCATCTGAAAAGTGCTTTCAGGGAGGAGTGTAAGGAGACCGGTTCCCATGGAAAAGACTCAGTCCGGATATCCGGATGAACTGAATCAGAATAATGAAGCATCCATATCTGAGTCCCGCTCAGGCTCCGGAAAAAGTACTGGCAGAAGGAGTGCCGGGACAAAGAAAAGGCGCAAGTCTGTCAGGACGGATGCCGGGAGGTTTCTGATCGCGAAGCTTCTTGCCCTTGTATGCCTGGTTCTTGTGGTTTTTGAAGGCAACGTAATCTACCGGCTGTTCTCCCACCAGGTCGGAACCAGTGTCGAGATCATGAACTCCGGAAATGATGCTCAGACGGAAGGGCTTCTTCAGGACTCAGCCGACCCGGATGTCGCGGTTTCGACAAAGGAGGCATCTTCCACTTCCGGCGGCAACGCGTCCGTCGTCGCTCTCGCCGGAGGAGGCTCCGACGATGTTCTGCCCGAATCGCCCTCCACTGACAGCACGCCTGCAGTACAGTCCTCGGAGTACATTGAAAGTTCCAAAGTCGTCCCTCAGCGTGACCCGGCAGTGGATGATTCTTATTTCAACAACGCGGTCTTCATCGGGGATTCCCGCATGGAGGGATTCCGGAATTCATCCGGCATCACGCAGGGAACCTTCCTGACCGGCGTCGGCCTTTCGGTTGCTGACATGGGAAGGCAGATCATTGCCACCGCGGACGGGAACATTTCCGTCTACCAGGGCCTCAGCGGCCAGCAGTATGACCGGATCTATCTGATGCTCGGGGCAAATGACCTCGGCTACTACCCGTGGGAGGATTTCCTTCCGCAGTTCGA
>ONVT01000019.1 GCA_900321365.1 uncultured Eubacteriales bacterium
GGATTCGTATCGCGTATCACTCTTCCCCCGGACGCTAAGTCTCCGTAAGCAGTGGATCCTGGCGACGCTCCTGCTATGGTGTCTCGCAGAGGCGGTTCCGCAGCCGCGGGGGTGGCGGGGGCGTGACTTGTAGCATCGTAACATATCCGGCGAAGAAGAGGAAGCGGGGATTGAACAGTCATAGGGTATGTGGTAAAATAGTTCAGTTTGAAAAAGCGTTTTGTCAGCATTCGGGTACAGGGATGCTGTATTGTCATGGAGGGATGACCGGATGTCTCGCAAAACAGACGACAATCCGCTGATGTTCAGGAGCAGAAAAGGCCCAAGCTGGGGAAAGATCCTGGGAATCACGCTTTGTGTGATCCTCGGGATCGTAGTGGCGGGCAGCGCCGGAATCTACTATTTCGGGCACAATATGATCAGCAGGATGAACTACAAGGCAGATGAAGATGTCAAGCAGTTCGAGACCCTGCCGGAAAAAGCATTTGAGGTAAGCACGGAAGCGGAGCCTGCCGGCAATGTGCTCAATGAATCCGAGCTGGAGAACCTGCACATCCTGATGAACCAGGCACAGACCGACCAGGGCGATGACGTGATCATGGACAAGTCAGTCTATAATGTGATTATTGCGGGTGTGGACAGGGACGATGAGAGCTGGAACGGAAATGCAGACAGCGTGATGCTTGTCTCTTTGAACAATGACCAGAAGCGGGCCAGTGTCATTTCCCTGATGAGGGACACTTATGTGGAGATTCCCGGCCATGACTACAATAAGCTGAACGCGTCTTACGCGTACGGCGGCGGGCCGCTTCTGTGTGATACGGTGGAGGAGAACTACAGGATTCCCGTGGAACGCTACGCTGCGGTTGACTTTGAAAACCTGGTGGATATCGTGGATGCCCTCGGCGGAATTGAGCTTGAGTGGACGGCCAATGAGATTGAGGTTGCCAACGGCTATATCAAGGATATGTGTGAGCGTGTCCTTCACGTTCCTTATGAGGAACATGCGATTCTCGACGAGCCGGGGCTTCTTCTGAGTGACGGCGTTCAGGCGGTTGCCTACGCCAGGAACCGTTTTGTCGGCAATTCTGACTATACGCGTACACAGCGCCAGCGCTATGTCATCCAGCAGATGGTGGAGAAGATCAAGACGCTCAGTTCCACGCAGCTTCTCAGTTTCGTGCAGAAAGTTCTCCCGCTGGTCACTCACAATCTTCCGGAGAATGAGATCTGGTCTCTGGTCTGGGATGCTCCGGCGATCCTGAAGTATGATATCGTGATGGATCGTGTGCCTTATGACGGCAAGTATACCGAGATTGATGTGGGCGGTCAGGGGATGCTTGTCCCGGACTGGGAGGATACAATCAATCAGATGCATCAGACCATCTATGGAGACGGCTCGGTCAGTAACAACGCGGACAATGACATGGATACCTCCCAGTACGAGCTGACGGATGAGTACATGAAGCTCACAGGCGGAACAGGAACGCTCTTCCCGGAAGGCTATATCGGTGAAAAGGCTACAGAGAGCCAGGCAGATCAGACGGGCCAGGGGAGTCAGACGGGTCAGACAGATTCCGCGCCGGTGCAGAGATTGGGATAGGCTGCACGTCGTTTACAGAGATCAGAAAAAATGCTGTAGAATGAAAGCTTCGTGAAAGAAGGGACGGATCCCTGTTTCGGATTGAAACAAGGATCCGTCCCTTTTCAGATTCTGTTTCAGAAAAGACGCGATCCGGATATCACAGAAGCGGGATTCCTGCGCGTCTGCACGCGTTGAGGGTTTCCGCGTCCCAGACGCTTGCCTGAACCTCCCCGATGTGGGCGGAGCCGAGGATCAGCATGCACAGGCGGCTCTGGCCGATGCCACCGCCGATGGTGAAGGGCAGAGAACCTGACAGCAGTGCCTTGTGGAAGGGGAGGGCGCGGCGGTCGTCGCAGTGCGCCTCGCTCAGCTGCCGGTCGAGGCTTTCCGGACTGACACGGATTCCCATGCTGGAGAGCTCGTAGCTGATATTCAGCGTGCTGTTCCAGAAGAGGATGTCTCCGTTCAGATCCCAGTCGTCATAGTCGGGCGCCCTGCCGTCATGTGGGATTCCGGAGCGGAGCTTCTTCCCGATCTGCATGAGGAACGTGGTTCCGTGTTCATGCACAAACGCGTTCTCCCTCTCCTTTGGCGGAAGGTCCGGATAGAGGTCCTCCAGTTCCTGCGTGGTCAGGAAGGTAACTTCCGGAGTGTGGAGGGGAAGCTCATAGAGCTCGGGGAACTGAGCGTGCAGGTTCATCTCCGTGGCGCAGACCGCCGAGACGATGGCCCGGACCGTTCGCTGCAGATATTCGATTGTGCGGTCTTCTTTGTTGATCACCTTCTCCCAGTCCCACTGGTCCACATAGATCGAGTGGAGGTTGTCCAGTTCCTCATCCCTGCGGATTGCGTTCATGTCCGTGTAGAGTCCCTTTCCGACATGGAAGTTGTACTCTTTGAGGGCCATCCGTTTCCATTTTGCCAGAGACTGGACGACCTGTGCCTGGGTGCCGGTATCCTTGATGTCAAATGTAACCTTTCTCTCATATCCGTTGAGGTCGTCGTTCAGACCGGTGGATGCTTCGAGGAAGAGCGGCGCGCTGACACGGTGCAGCTGGAGTGTTGCTGCAAGGGTGTCTGCAAACTGGCGTTTGATTACGCCGATGGCTTTCTGGGTGTCATACATGGACAACAGGGGCCTGTATCCGTCCGGGATATAAATGCTGCTCATTTGCCTGGTTCCTCTTTTCCTGTTATATTGAAGTCTATAGTTATACTGGTTAACCTTAGCGATTTCCAAGCGTCAGCGCCGGAAAGCGCTTAGTTTAACCGCATATACCGCGGTTTTGGGCATGA
>ONVT01000065.1 GCA_900321365.1 uncultured Eubacteriales bacterium
CCAATTTGTCAAAACCCTTCCTCGTTCTAATTGAATTGAATACCCCCGCAATCTTTTTCTGAATCGCGAGGTATTTTTAGCATTACCTGGTTCCTCTTTCAGCTTATAAATTTTCCGCGTGAATAATATTTCCTTCATCATCCGTTTCAACGCGTAAATGATACGTTCGGCAAGAAAGAACAGCCGTCCATGAAGCGTATACTTCGCATTGCGCTGACTTCTCTCCTGCTCCGCCAGTGCATACTGCTTTCTGTAGGGGCAAAAGCAAAAACAGGAGAAATACAATCCAGAGGATTGACAAAAAAGATGAACGTTTGCTATACTGCACTAAACCGTTGAAGAAGAGTAAGTACCCTTTCATGTTTTTCCGTACAGAGAGCCGCCGATGGTGGGAATGCGGCCGGAAGAGGAGAGGAGAATGGACTTCTGAGGGCGATCAGAAAAGGTCGGAGTGACCTGAGTATGGGAGACGGAGATGGCTCTCCGTAAACAAAGGCCAGCGTATGATAGTACGCATGAGGGGGCGCGGATCCCGCGCCAAGCCGGGTGGCACCGCAGGCTGAAAAGGAACTTTCAGACCTGTCCCAGCGAAAGCAGCTTTGGGACAGGTCTTTTTCTGTCCCGGAAAACGACAGGGGCGGCATTGCCCCGAAAAAAGAAAGGAGACGGAAAACATGGCACGCAGCGACATCCCCTACAAGATCTATCTGAACGAGAATGAGATGCCCCGTTTCTGGTACAACCTGAGGGCAGACATGAAGAACAAGCCTGCCCCGCTGCTGAACCCCGGAACTCACCAGCCTATGACCGCCGAGGAACTGAGCGGCGTTTTCTGCGAAGATCTGGTAAAGCAGGAGCTGGACAACGAGACCCGTGAGTATCCTGTCCCGCAGGAGATCCTCGACTTCTACAAGATGTACCGTCCCTCGCCGCTGGTCCGGGCGTACTGCCTGGAAAAGAAGTTGGGTACTCCCGCAAAGATCTATTACAAGTTTGAGGGCAACAACACCAGCGGCAGCCATAAGCTGAATTCGGCCATCGCGCAGGCCTACTACGCGAAAAAGCAGGGGCTGAAGGGCGTGACAACGGAGACGGGTGCAGGCCAGTGGGGAACGGCCCTTTCCATGGCCTGTGCCTACTTCGAGCTGGACTGCAAGGTGTACATGGTCAAGGTTTCCTATGAGCAGAAGCCTTTCCGACGTGAAGTGATGCGTGTTTACGGCGCGGATGTGACGCCTTCTCCGTCCATGACAACACAGGTGGGCCAGAAGATCCTGGCAGAGCATCCCGGAACCACCGGATCGCTGGGATGCGCGATCTCCGAGGCAGTGGAGGTAGCCGTGACCTCTCCGGGATACCGTTATGTGCTTGGCAGCGTGCTGAATCAGGTGCTGCTGCATCAGTCAGTAATCGGTATGGAGACAAAAATAGCCATGGACAAGTACGGCATCAAGCCGGATCTGATTATCGGGTGCGCTGGTGGCGGCAGCAACCTGGGCGGACTGATCGCTCCTTTTATGGGTGAAAAGTTGCGGGGTGAGGCTGATTACCGAATCATTGCTGTGGAGCCCGCGTCCTGTCCGAGCTTTACCCGGGGTGTCTACGCGTATGATTTCTGTGACACTGGAATGGTTTGTCCTCTGGCAAAGATGTACACCCTTGGTTCTGATTTTATTCCTGCACCGAACCATGCTGGCGGCCTGCGGTATCACGGTATGAGTCCCATCCTGTCCCAGCTGTATGACGACGGGATGATGGAAGCGGTTTCTGTGCCCCAGACTCGGGTATTTGAAGCAGCAGAAACCTTTGCCCGTACGGAAGGAATTCTGCCCGCGCCGGAGAGCAGTCACGCGATATGTGCCGCCATCGACGAAGCAATGAAGTGCAAGGAAACCGGTGAAGAGAAGACGATTCTGTTCGGCCTGACGGGCACCGGATACTTCGATCTTGTGGCATATGAGAAGTTCCATGATGGAAAAATGGACGACTATATTCCTACAGACGACGAACTGGCGGCGTTCCGCGCTCGCCTGCCGAAAATGTAAGTGACAGACACACCTCCCCCGGCCATGGAAACTGTTCCAGCTTTTGTGGCCGGGACCTTCTTTATTCGAGAAAGACAAACAGAAGTAATCCAGCCCAACGATCCACGGTTGATGTGAACGAGTTGCCCGCTGAGGCTCGGTAAAATATAGTTGTACAGGATATCGCTTTTCCGGGTCAGAAGATCATATATATCGATGGGGTCCATGTCCAGATCCTTAGCAATGCTTTCTACACAGAAGATCGCAAATTCAATTTGTTTTTCATCCATGTTCTCTCCCTCATGCTCCCTCCGTCGGTTCTTCAGTATCCCATTCGCTTCCTGTAGGTACCGTTTATTATACAGGAATACGCTGCAGCTGTTCCTCCCTCACGCCATATGCTTCTCCGCGTTCTCCTTCATCCGCGTAATAATCTCAAACA
>ONVT01000178.1 GCA_900321365.1 uncultured Eubacteriales bacterium
CAATGACCGATGCCAGGGCAAACACGAAAACGAAGATCAGGATATGCCCCCAGTTCCTGAGGATATTACTGACCGTGCAGTCATAAGCCGGTTTGTAACTGGACTTCGCGGTTGACTGAGCGAGGAATTCCTTAACGTTATCCTCCCCGATGATATCCAGCACGTCCCCGAGAGATGTCTCAATCGTGAAACTTTCGTCCCGGTTCTTCTGAACATCTTCCTCCGCTGCAAAAGCATCGATCACTTCTCCAAGTGTTTTTGCGGAACTGATCTGGGTGTCCCTGTATTCATCCAGCATGCCGGTCTTATCCAGGGCAGTCACGAGATCCCCGACCGTGCAGTCCTCAACGATCTGCGTATTCCTGATCCCGGCAAAGGACTCATCATTCTCAATCTTATCAACCAGTTCCCCAAGTGTGGCGTTCTCACCGACCGGCACCGCGCGCAGCTTTGCAACAGAACTGTTGTCTTTGCTGCCAAGCACATCGAGCACCTGTCCAAGCGTGATCGTCGCCCTGATCTCATTCCCCTTAAGATCCCTGATCGTCTTGTCAACCGTGGAATGGGGCAGGTTGTTGGCGTCTGCCAGTGCAGACATCGCGTTCATCCCCGGGCATGAAATCGTCAGCATGGTGATCGGTCTTGCAATCTTCGGAAGCGGGATCAGGCCGCCGGAGAAGATCAGCTGGAAGATCAGCACGAACGGCATGATCGTCATCGCCGTTGTCGTGGAATGGCACAGGGACGAGATGAACAGGCTCATCATGTCCGCGGCATAGGTGATCAGGAACATGGTGAAACCAAAGTCAACAATCATCCACGGAGTAAACAGCCCCTTCCCCGGAAAATTCACCCCGAGGAGTTTCAGGACAATCATCGTAACGATGATCTGCAGGATGCACAGAAGACACTGGTACAGCATATGGGCAATGACATAGGCGCTGATATGCATGCCGGAACGGTGTTCTCTCTTGAGCACATCCCTTTCACGGCAGACAACCTGGATCGAGTTGAAACAGCCGTTCCAGATGCAGATACAGGCAAAGGCCAGCGTTCCGATCAGGGTGCCTTCTGATGTTTTAAAGAAATTCGCTGCCACGACGATTGACACCAGGCCCGCGATCAGCGCAGCCATGGGCAGAACCTTCCAGTCCCCTTCATGGATAAACATCCTCAGGAACTTGACAAAATAGATCCCGATCTGGGAGATGCGCCCACGGTGGCGGACTTTAAAATCAAACGTATTCGAATTCATCTCAGCCATACTGCACCTCCGCATATTTCAGAATATATTCATCCGCCAGGCCGTCTCCGCCCTCTTCTTTGCGGTTGATGGTCTTCACGATCTCTTCCATCTTTTCCTTCCCGAAGAACTTTCTTGCCTCATCGATGCTCCCAAAGAAGGCAAGGCGACCGGTTCTGGTGCTGTCCTTCGCCAGGACAATTACATCGTCGAACAGGTCGATCACGCGGTCTGGCGTATGTGTAATGACGATAACAATCTTTCCATCGTCCGCAATCTTCCGAAGCTGTTCAAAGAGTTCCCTCGCCATGACACCGTCAAGGCCGGAATCCGGCTCGTCCAGGATAAACAGGGATGGACTGGACAGCATCTCCATGGAAATGGACAGGCGCTTCTTCTGGCCGCCGGAGAGCTTATTCACCAGATTGTTCTCGACAGGTTTGAGTCCGAAGATTTCTTCCACTTCTGCAATGCGCTCCTTCCGGTCCTCTCGCGGAATGTCCTTGGAGAGCCGGAACTTCGCCGTGTCGGAAAGAGTGCTGAGCACCTTGTCCTTGCCGCGCATCATCTCTGACTGCGGCACGAATCCCACCTCATACATCATCTTCTTATAATTCTTATACATATCGGTGCCGTTCAGCAGAACCTCTGCGTCCGCCTTCTCATATCCGTTGATCGCATTCACAAAGGTCGTCTTGCCGGCTCCCGAGCCACCGAGCAGCAGCACCATATGGCCTGACGGAATCGCCATGTGTATATCCTTCAGGAGCACCTTCTTCCTGAAGAATTCCTTTGCGGTCCTTTCCTTCAGATTGACGGTCAGGCCTTCGCTCAGAACGGATGCGCTTCCATGCGTCGCAAGGCGCTTCATTGCGGCCTTCAGATCCTCCAGTTTCCACACAGGCTGGTACTTCTTCATGAATCCCCAGACCATCATCGGGATAAAACGCGCCTCATCGAAGATGCACAGAATCAGCCACAGCTTTTTCGTCCTGTACAGTTCTATAAAACCGATAAATATCTGGATATTGTATATAAAATGCACCAGCATCAGAGCAACCAGGAATACCAGCAGGATTGCCGACAGCTGCATCACTGTCGTATTCTCCGGCTTCCACTCCAGGAAGGTGGAGACGATCATGATCCCTGTGATCAGGCAGCTGGTCACTGAATATACACGTCCTTCCGGTTCGCGTCCTGCACAGCGCGCCATCTGGTATTCCCTCACCCAGGGGATGAAAGCGTACCAGGTTTTATTCCCGGACTTTTTCAGAAGGCCCCAGGCACCTATGATGTACAGGCAGCGAAAGCCAATCAATATCGGGTTTTCATTATCAAACAGCAGCAGCAACAGTATCTCAAGAAAGTGATTCATAGACTGCTCTTCCTTTCCTCTTATGAATAAGACTGTCTTACTCGTAATTCCACGCCCTCAGATTCTCATGGTCGGATCATCGGCAAAGGCAATATCACGTCCTCATTCTTCATCCTCCAATTTCGTTCATGGATCGGTTCTCGTGGTCACTGATCTGTTCGTAGAATGCATGTCTGTCCGGTTTCTCTTCAATGGCGCTGCGCACGGCTTCCAGAATCTCCCCATCCTCCGCTCCCCGGCGGAGCATCTGCCGAAGGTCAATTCCCTTCGTGTGGTTCAGGCACAGTTTCAGCCTTCCGTCCGCCGTCAGGCGCACCCGGTTACAGGTCTCACAGAACTCATGGCTGACGGCACTGATAAACCCGACCGACCCCTGGAAACCGGGATATCTTACATATCGGGCGGGGCCGTGGCCGTGCGGTGCATCATCTGTTTCCGGCTTTCCATATGCACCCTGCAGCAGTTCCATCACTTCCGCGGACGGAATCCGTTCCACCCGGCTGCCGGATCCGATCGGCATCAGCTCTATGAACCGGACACAGACCGGATTCTCCCGTGCAAGAGAGGCGATTGCGGCCAGGTTCTTCTCATTGATGCCACGCACCGGAACCGTGTTGATCTTGACATTCATCCCCTCATCAAGTGCCTGACGGAATGTGCTGAGCGCCTGGCCGACATCACCGCCCCTTGTCAGTTGAGAATACGTGTCAGGATCAAGAGCGTCGATGCTGATATTCAAAGAGGTAATACCCGACTCCTTTGCCTCATGGACCTTATCCCGCAGCAGGATGCCGTTGCTTGTCATGGAGATGCTTTCCACTCCCGGAACCTCGTTCAGCTGCTTCACCAGTTTCAGGCAGCTCCTGCGGGCCATCGGCTCCCCGCCGGTGATGCGAAGGTGCCGGATTCCCAGGCCGGTCATGATCCGCACGAGACGGACGATCTCCTCAAATTTCAGAATCTGTGTATGCTCCATCGCACAGACTCCCTCTTCCGGCATGCAGTAGATACAACGCAGATTACACCGGTCAGTTATGGAGATTCGCAGGTAATCTATGCTGCGTCCGTTCTTGTCATACATGTTATTCCTCCTGCTGCCTCTTGACAAGCTCCGCAAAGAAGCCGCCTTTTGCGATAAGTTCTTTGTAAGATCCGGATTCAACGATCCTGCCTCCATCCAGCGCTATGATCCTGTCGCAGGCCTGTATCGTTGACAGGCGGTGGGCGATCACGATCCGGGTGCATTTCATGGCATCCATGGAATCCGTCACGATTTTCTGGGTCAGGTTGTCCAGAGCGCTTGTCGCTTCATCCAGGATCAGCACACCCGGCTTCGGGGCGATTGCCCGCGCGATCATAAGCCTCTGCTTCTGTCCTCCGGAGATTCCGTCACCGCCTTCCCCAAGGAAAGTATGCATGCCGAGCGGCATCTTCCGGATATCATCCGCGATACCGGCCTTTTCTGCCGCCTCCCAGGCGTCATCCATGCCAAGATACGGCGCCGTGATCGTAATGTTGGAATAGATGTCTCCCGGGAACAGTTTTCCGTCCTGCAGAACCGTTCCGATGTTTCTTCTGAGAGAATAGAGATCCAGCTGATTCATATCCAGACCGTCATAAGAGATCGTTCCCCGGTCCGGCAGTTCAAATCCGAGCAGAAGCTTTACCAGCGTTGATTTCCCGCAGCCGCTCTTTCCGACGATGGCCACATATTCCCCGGGGGTTATCCTCAGGTTCAGGTCATTCAAGACAGCCGGCTCATCCTTCTCGTAACGGAAAGTGAGATGCTTCAGTTCGATATCCCCGCTTAGCCTGGAGACGTTTCTCCCTCCCCTGGAGGACTCCGGCACCGCTTCCAGGACAGGCTTTCCTACATCCAGGATCGGTTTCAGTCTTGAGATGCTCCTGCTGTGATTTGCCACATTGGCAATACAGGAGACGGCAATTGCGTATGCAGAGGAAAACGCGGCCAGCTGGGCTACGCTCAGCTGATACCTCCAGGAAACCCAGAAAGCCCATAGCAGTCCAAAAAGATGTATGGCCGTGATCAGTCCGCTTCTGACGCAGAGCGGAAAACGCACGGCAAAAGTAGCGCCGGTCTTTTGGGCGTACACCTTCAGCCATCTGGCATATGCCCTCTGCTCACTCCCGCTTACGCGAAGCCGCTCGATCCCTGATATCAGTCCGTACACAAGAGCGCTGTTTTCTTCCGCGCAGGTCATTTCCCTCCAGAAAAGCCTGGTCTCCTGCAGCATGCTGATCAGAACTACCGCAAGTGAGACAAGGATGCAGACAACGGCTGCGGGGGCAAGCTGAGATGCAATGAAGAAGATCGGAATCACACTGACAAAAGAAATCAGAATGCTCGTCAGCATCATCAGGATGTCACCCAGGATTTTCGGCAGCTTGTTCAGGGATGAAACCTTCTGCGCGACAGCCCCTGACGTCCGCTTCTTGAAGAAAGAGGCGGGCAGATTGATAATTCTTGCATATATGCTGTTTTCCAGCACCAGGTCCAGCCGGCTCTGTATCCTGAGATTCGTGGAAAAACGCGAACAGCTCATCAGGTAGCTGCAGGCGGCGGTTATGACAAGAAGGATAAACAAAGAGACCAGCATCCCGACTTTCCCCGCCGGGACAATCTCGGAAAATGCAATCTGAGTCACATATGTCGGAATCGTTCCGATCACTGCCAGGAAAATCGAGGAAAGCACATACAGAAAAAGGTCGCTTGTCCTGATCCGGCTGAGCATAAACAGAAGGAATTCCTTCCCTGTAAGCGGCTTCGGCGGCAGCGGACGGTAGAAACAGAATGCATTTTTCTCAAACTGATCCTGATTCTTTCCGGTAATCCGGATCTTC
>ONVT01000069.1 GCA_900321365.1 uncultured Eubacteriales bacterium
CGTTATATGGAAGTCTGGAATGATGTCTTCACTCAGTTTGAGAATGACGGAAACGGGAATTACACTCCGCTTGACCAGAAGAACATCGATACCGGGATGGGACTGGAGCGTCTTGCCGTCGCCTGCCAGGATGTGGATTCCATGTTTGATGTGGATACGATCGTCGCGCTCAGGGACAAGGTCTGTGAATTTGCCCGCACCGCCTATCATGCGGATGAGAAGAAGGACGTCTCCATCCGCAGGATTGTCGACCATATCCGCTCCGCGACTTTTATGATCTCGGACGGCATCATGCCGACCAATGAGGGCAGGGGATATGTTCTGAGGCGCCTGATCCGCGGTGCGGCGCGTCATGGCAGGCTTCTGGGCATCGACGGCGCATTTCTCTCAAAACTGTCAGGCACCGTGATCGAGACCTCAAAGGACGGCTATCCGGAGCTGGGCGAGAAGCGCGAATTCATCTTCAAGGTGCTCTCCCAGGAGGAGGAAAACTTTGACCGTACGATTGACCAGGGACTGTCGATCCTGGCCGATCTTGAGAAGAAGATGCTTCAGTCCGGCAGCAGCGTGCTGGACGGAAAGGATGCGTTTACCCTGTATGATACCTACGGGTTCCCACTGGATCTGACGAAGGAGATCCTGGAGGAGAAGGGATACTCCGTCGACGAGGAGACCTTTGCCGCGTGTATGAAGGAGCAGAGGGAGAGAGCAAGGGCGGCCCGCAAGACCACGAACTACATGGGCGCGGACGCGACTGTCTATGATTCCCTTCCGGTCGACCTGAGCACGGAGTTTGACGGATACGATCATCTGACTGACACTGGCCACATCACCGCGATTGCCGGTGAGGATGAGGTGACACAGGCCCTGACGGACGGGGAGAAGGGAACCATCATTACGGATGTGACGCCGTTCTACGGAACGATGGGCGGCCAGGTCGGAGACCACGGCCTGATCATCGGTCCGGAGGGTGAGTTCGCGGTCGAGGATACGATCCATCTGCGCGGCGGAAAGATCGGCCATGTCGGCAGGATGACAAAGGGCATGCTGAAGACGGGCGACTGTATCACGCTGACGGTGGATGAGGCATTCAGAAAGGCAACGGCGCGCAACCACTCCGCCACCCACCTGTGCCAGAAGGCCCTGAAGGAGGTTCTCGGGGCCCATGTCGAACAGAAGGGATCCTATGTGGATCCGGACAGGCTCAGGTTTGACTTCTCGCATTTCCAGGCCATGACACCAGAGGAGATCCGCGAGGTGGAGGACATGGTCAATGAGAAGATCGAGGAATCCCTCCCGGTCGTGACGCAGGTCATGTCTTTGGATGATGCGAAGAAGAGCGGCGCGATGGCGCTGTTTGATGAAAAGTACGGCGAGAAAGTCCGTGTCGTTGGGATGGGAGAATTCTCGAAGGAACTGTGCGGCGGCACCCATGTCGCGAATACCGCCCAGATCAAGAATTTCAAGATCCTCTCAGAATCCGGTGTGGCGGCAGGAGTGCGCAGGATCGAAGCCCTGACCGGTGAGAATGTGATCCGCTACTACCGCGAGATGGAGCAGGAAGTCACTGCCGCGGCTGCCATGCTGAAAACCACAAGGGCGGACCTGCTGGATAAGATTGCCTCCCTGCAGGGTGAGCTGAAGGAGGCACACTCCCAGATCGATTCCCTGAAGAGCGAGGCCGCGAAGAACGCGATGGGTGACGTCGACCAGGACGTGAAAGAAGTGGCCGGGGTCCGATTCGTCGCCTCGAAGATGGAAGGTGTCGACGCCGGAAGCCTGAGAGAACTGGGCGACAGTCTGAAGGAGAAGCTTGGCGAGAGCGTGGTCGTCCTTGCTTCGGTTGTGGACGGAAAGGTCCAGCTGATGGCGACCGCCACTGACGGCGCCATGAAGAAGGGAGCCCACGCGGGCAATCTGATCAAAGGAATCGCAAAACTGGTCGGAGGCGGCGGAGGCGGCCGTCCGAACATGGCGATGGCCGGCGGCAAGGATCCGTCCGGCGCCGACGCCGCGCTCGAGGAAGCCTGGAAGCTTTTCTCCTCCCAGATCGAATCGTGAGACTTGCCCCGCCGCCCGGAAATCGATAAGAAAAATGATTGACGCTGGCGACGGAAGGATGATATACTAACCCACGTGCAGAAAAACCCGTACAGTTGGTGTGCACAATCCACAACTGGAGGGAGGGGAATGTAGGAATGTCAAACATAATTGTTCGCGAAAACGAATCACTGGACAGCGCGCTGCGCCGCTTTAAGAGAAGCTGCGCGAAGGCGGGCATCCAGCAGGAGATCCGTAAGAGAGAGCATTATGAGAAGCCGTCCGTCAGACGCAAGAAAAAGTCTGAGGCAGCTCGTAAGCGCAAGTATAACTGATCCAGA
>ONVT01000035.1 GCA_900321365.1 uncultured Eubacteriales bacterium
AAAGGTGGAAAACTATGAGGACGCGGTAGAGTCGCTCAATTATGTGGCATCCCTTCTCGGCCTGACAAATGGAGCCCTGTTCTTCTGCGTCTACGCCGGGATTGATTACACGACAGGCTACACGTACTATCTGTTTCTGCAGAGGGACGGAGACGTGACGATTGTCAACGCGTCGATCAAAATCTATGTCGATCCCGACGGTTATACCGCAGCGCTCTCCTGCAGCTTTGATCCGTCGACAGGAGTCAGGGAGGAGACAAAGGGGAGCATTTCCGCCCAGGAAGCGGAGCAGATCGTCAGGGAGGCATATCCTGGCCGGCTGATCCGGATCTATTCAGAGTTCACAGGACAGGCCGGAGTCATGGAAGGCGGCCAGAACATCCATGTCTGGTCGGTATTCACGGACAATCCGGATATGTCCGCGGGAGGAAGCGACATGCCCTATCTGCAGCATTTTGTAAGCTACAGCGGGCAGTACCTGATGAACCTTCCCTGCTCCACCACGAACGTGCCGCTTCTTCAGGAGGACGACGCGCTCGAGCGGAAGGCGAAGGCGATGTTCGAGGGCTACGAAAAGGCCCAGTGGGAGGGCGAGGTCCGGCTCCATGACGGAAGCACCATAAACCTGACAATCCCGGTTGCCAGGAGCCTGGAGGACGGCCGCTATTATCTGATGGATCTGGACAGGAAGATGCTGGTGGCGGACTACAGGGAGGTCGTGTACGGATCGGGGGAGTATGTCATCTCTTCCTCGGACACGAACAGCGGGTGGAAGGACCGGGAGCTTCTGGCGATGTACAACATCGGCCGCGTCTATGACTATTACGCGGATCACGGCCTTTATTCCGTGGACGGGAGCGGGATTCCGCTGGCCATCCTGAGCGGTGTCTGCAATGCGGACGGCTCCGCGATCGACAACGCCTTCTTCAACGGATTCTGGGACGGCTTCGGCGTATTTGCCATCAGCGACATCAATGATAACGTGGAATGCCTGGATATCATGGGACACGAATTCACACACGGAATCACGTCCTATACCATGGGAGGCAGCGCCTATGTGAATGATCTCGGCGCGATCAACGAGGCATACTCGGATATCATGGGCAACCTCTGTGAACTCACCTATTCGATCAATGACCTCTCCATCGCGGCGGGGAAGACGACCGGACAGTTCGACATCACGGGAACAACCCCGTATGGATCTTCCGATGACCTGGATCCGGTGATTCCGGACTGGCGGATCGGGGAGATGGGAGGGAAAGTCTACCGTGACATGAGCGACCCGGTCCGTTACCGGCAGCCGGCATTTGTGGGGGACGCCTATTACTGCCTTCCGACTACGGCTGCCCGGTCGACTGTCGACAATGACTACGGCGGAGTCCATGAGAACAGCTCTCTTCTGGGCAATATCGCCTGGGTCCTGAACGAGCGCGGCCTCAACTATGAAAGGCAGTATTCACTCTGGATGACGGCGGCGAACATGATGACGCCCAAAAGTGATTACGACGATATTCTCCAGGCGCTGATCTTCGCGAGGAAGACCTACGGGTTGGAGGACGAGATTGACACCTGGCTGGAGGAGGCGTTCGCGGAGCGGGGCCTGCTGGAGAATTCCCACTCGCAGAGCGGAACCTGGGACGGCGTCTCATTCGTTGAGTACAACGCGGATTCCCTTGAAGTGAAAGACGAAACGCCCGGGGATACACTGGGCGGATTCCTGACCGGCGGGACGCAGGAAGACGCTGAGAGTGAGGCGCAGAATACAGGCGGTACGCTGGGCGGATTGCTGACAGGCGGGACGCAGACAGATGCCGGGGATGAGACGCAGAATGCAGGTGATGAACCGTATCTCGTGCAGGAAGACAGGGCATACGCCGCGGCGGAAGAGGCTGGTGAAGCCCTGGTTGGAATGCTTTCGGGAGAAGACTGGCTTGCGGGCGTCGGACTGGACCGGGAGGGCAGGATCACAAGGGAAGGCTTTGGAAGAATCGAGACGGATATCGCTCCTGAGGACATGGAAAAAGTGGCGGGCATGGTCATCCTGGAGCCATACACGTTCGAAACGGTCGGCGTTAACTGTCCGGATGAAGAAGGGCATCTTTCCCTCCTGATTCCGGAGGGAACATACTGGGTTACGCTCTGCGTGATGAACTACGCGGGTCCGAGCCGGACCGAGTACTGGCCGTACACGAAGAACGGGAGTTTCGAGAAGATGGATACACACACCCTCTTCGGCGAGGTGGAGGTGAAGGCGGGGCAGAGCACCCTGCTGGGCTGAATCACATCTCCGCCACCCCCGCAGGTGCGGAACCGCCTCCGCAAGCCACCATAGCAGGAGCGTCGCCAGAGGATGTTTTTTGCTTTTTTTCGGTTGTGTTTTATAGTAAAATGTAAATGAATTCTGCCAGCGGCGGAATTGCCATCATAAAAAACGGAAGGCACCCCGGGTGGGGAAAGAGATTCAGGTGTCGCCGGAGATGAAAGAAATCTATTTCGATCTGGGTTCCATCCCGATCTACATTCTGGTCATCTGCACATTCTTCAGCAGGAAGATGAACCGGTACAGAGAATACCACATGTTCTATATTATGAACACAGTGAGTCTTGTCTGTGCCATTGTTGACGTTGTGATGGAATATGTGGTGAATCCGCCTCCCCTTGTACAGACGGCGGTCACAGTGGGCTGGATGCTCTCTTTCCTGTATAAGATGCTTCGCAATTCCAGTCTGATCGTTTACTTCCTTTTTATCCTGAGCATTACGAGAACAGAATACAATATCGCTTCTCTGCGCCGGCGGATCCTGCTCTGGACGCCACAGGCGGTGGTTGTCGTCCTGCTGCTGCAGAACTTCTTTACCGGCAATGTCTTCCGCGTGACGGCGGAGCACGGATATGAGCGCGGTCCTCTGCTGATGGCGGTGTACGGGATTGCGATGATCTACTGGGCATTCGGGCTGGTCTATACCATCTGGTGCAGGAAATATCTGACCGCCTCGAAATGGCTCGCGCTGATTCTGGTCTTTGCCCTGACTATGGGGTCGGTAGTCGTGCAGATGTTCATGCCGCATCTGATGGTGGAGATGTTCGCTACCGCGATAGCCCTGCTGGTTGTCATGTTCCTGGTCATCCGGCCGGAGGAGACTATCGACGCAAATGTTGACGCGGAGAATCTGAGCGCATTTCAGCCGGATCTGCGCAACCTGCTTCTGTCGAAGCACCGGTTCAGCCTGATGGTTTTCCATATTCCGAACGCTTCGGAGAGGCGCAGCCACCTGGGAGACGCCTCCTACGCGGCGTACATCAGTGAGATTATCGATGCAGTCCATATCTGGTTCAGGGAAAAGAAACTGGACACGCAGATCTACTATGAGCAGCCGGAGAATCTCTACCTGATCGTGACAGATGAGGTTCCGGATCCCACTGACACGGTGCAGACGTGTATCGCCCATGTAAATGATCAGCTGACCTTGAACTCCGACAGGGGCATCGGCTTCAATCCACTGGTCTGCGTGATCTGCTGCCCGGACGATCTCTCGGAGTATGACAGTGTGATGCATCTGTGCCACCGTTTCCAGGAAATCGAAAAGGGGGGCAGGCGCATCCGGATGGCATCGGAGTTTGTCGGGACAAAAGAATTCGCCGTGATAGACCACATTGAGACGATCATCCGGAACGCGATCAACGGCGGCGGCCTGGAGGTATTCTACCAGCCGATCTATGATGTGACGGAAAAGAGATTCCGGTCCGCCGAAGCCCTCGCCCGTATCAGGGACGCGGAGTTTGGGCTCATTTCACCCGCCATCTTCATTCCGGCGGCGGAGAAGTCCGGCATGATCCTTCCCATGGGGACCGCGATTATCGAGTCGGTATTCCGGTTTATCTCACGCAATCCCCTGGAGGAACTCGGACTGTCTTATATCGAGATCAATCTGTCGGTGCTTCAGTGCCTGCAGAGGGAGCTTCCGGATATTATAGGACAGATGCAGAAAAAGTATGGCGTTTCCCCGGCTCAGATCAATTTTGAGGTGACGGAATCCATCATGGCATCCGCGGACGAGGTTATGGATCATAACCTCCGGAGACTGTCCGAAATGGGATACAGTTTCTCCCTGGATGACTATGGGACGGGGTATTCGAATCTCAGGAGGCTGAGGAGGCTGCCGCTGAATCTTGTCAAGATCGACAAAAGCATGGTGGATGACATGTTCACCACAGATGGAAGCATCATCATGAAAAATACCATACAGATGATGCAGGGAATCAGGAAGCAGCTCGTCATCGAGGGGGTTGAGACACAGGAGACCCTGACAGCGCTGGAACAGATGTCCTGTGACTATATCCAGGGCTTCTATTTCTCGAAGCCGCTGCCGGAGAAGGAGTTTGCCGACTTCCTGATCAAAAACAATTTAGAGAATGCGGATAAGGCACTGTAAAATACATCTTCTGAAAGACGACAGACAGATTTTGGAAGGAATTCATCACAGTGGGTAATGATGGAGAGATAACCGATGAAGAAAAACGATAACAGAGGAGAGAAGAGACGGGACAATCCGGGCGGAATCCGTGCGAATAGCTTTATGATGCTGATGGTCATCCTGTTTATATTTCTGTATGTGCTTATCATCAGTCTTTTCATGAAGATCAGCAGGGTAAGCGCCTCGCTCTCCGAGACGATGCAGAAATCGAGCTCTTATATTGAGGAAGCCACTTCCATTCTTGGCGGATCCAGCCTGCTGTCGGAGACGTCGTCCAACTTCATCCTGGTTCCTGTGACAGAGAGCGGGGAGATCAATCTCTCTCCGCTGATCGCATACGCCGGTGAACTGGAGTCAGACCGCCGCGGGCCACAGGTGGCGGAGCGGTTTCAGGGCTATGAAGTCAGTGACGAGGTAAGAGAGAAGATCAACACGGCTGCGGACGCCGCCCAGTTCATGCTGGATGCTCAGCTCCATGCCATGGCGCTGGTGACTTCCGTGTATCCCCTTCCTCCCCAGACGCCGGCATCTGAGATACCGATTCCGGAGCTGAGTAAGGAGGAACAGGATCTGCCGGAAGAGGCGAAGCTTGGCCTGGCCCATAGCCTGATTCTGGGACAGGAATACGGGCAGAACAAATCGGCGGTTTCCTCGAATATCAATGAGAGTACCGGTATGATCAAGGCTGCCATGGGCCAGAAGTCCGCTCAGACGGCAAAGCGCATCGGCATTCTGAGAAAACTGCTGTGGGTAGCCACGGCTCTGACCATCATCACCCTGTTCCTGGTTTTTTTCATTATCTACAGGCAGGTGCTGCATCCTCTGATCGAGTTCACGCGGCTGATCAATTCCGCGAACCCGCTCACCGAGAAGAAGGGATTACTGGAAGTGAGGAAGCTTGCCGCGGCCTACAACGGACTGCTGCGCAGAAGAGACGCGCTGGATCAGATTCTCCGCTCCGCCGCGGTGACGGATACCCTGACGAACCTGCCGAACCGGTATGGATACGAGCAGTATATCCTGGAGCTTCAGGACGGAAGCCACGCGATTGCGCTGCTTCTGTTTGATGTGAATTATCTTAAGATCACCAATGACACTTACGGTCATGCCGCAGGGGATGAGCTCCTTCGGTCCAGCGCGGAGTGCATCTCATCGTGTTTCGGCAGCAGCGCGGAGCACAACTGTTTCCGCTTCGGCGGAGATGAATTCGCGGCGGTGGTGAAGGACGCCAGCCCTGCCGATGTGCAGAAGATGGTCCGGCAGTTCCAGGAGGACCAGAAGAAGCGCGATATCAGCATTGCCTGGGGCTGCGCCTACACGGACGACATCGCCGGCACCAACTTCAAGGAGATGATGGCCGAGGCGGACCGGGAAATGTACGAGCAGAAGAGGGAATTGCACGATAAAGAATCATAGATGGGCCAGGGGAGCGGTGCCCTGAACTGCTGCTTGCCAAGTATTGAATTATACTTTAGAATATGCCCTGACAATTTAATAATGGGAGAAGTGATAGCGAATTGTAAGGAGATTACCGTTATGAGAAAACGTATCGCTGTGCTTCTGCTTGTTTCGGCTGTGTCGTGTGCACTCCTCCCGGGAGGGGGCGCAACGGCGGTGATGGCCGGTGAGGCAGGGGACGCTTCTTCCGGGAAGACCGAGCTTGTGGTCGGTCTCTCCCAGGACCTGGACAACAGTCTTGACCCGTATCAGATCACGGCAGC
>ONVT01000033.1 GCA_900321365.1 uncultured Eubacteriales bacterium
ATAATCCACTTCTTACCTTTAACTATTCTCATG
This sequence comes from uncultured Eubacteriales bacterium, assembly GCA_900321365.1. Next base: position 34 of record ONVT01000033.1, read on the forward strand.
ATTAAATACTGATAAATATACTGTCCTATTGTGATAACCAGCCACCCATGCCTGCACTACCTCACAGTGATATTAGCAGGATCACTGATCGTCCCCACCGCAATGGTCCCGGTCGCCTCATACTCCTCTTTCAGCCTCAGGTAATCCGCCCTGCGCTGCCTGAGATATCCGTCGATATTCTCCAGCGTGAGAAGGATTCCGAACCCGCCGTACTGGCCGCTCTCCTCCCTGCCGTAGATCATATCCAGCTGCAGATCCGCGACCTGCCGGGAATAGTGCGTGTAGTTGTAGAAATTGTAAGGGTTCATGTTGATGTCATTGAAAGACGAAAAATCCCACACCTCGCCGCAAAGCTGCACGATTCCACGCAGATAATCATAATAGCGGTCATATTGATCCTGTTCGAAACGATACCGCTCGGAAATCGAGCTCGCGCCGATCACAACCGTCAGCTTCACCCCGTGCTCATCACACATCTTCTTAATCTGTTTGAGCGCCTTCAGGTTCTCCTCATAGCAGGGATGCTCCTTCCAGTTCACGCCGCTGAAGAGAATCTTCAGATGCTGCGGAAGCTCCTCAAAAAACTCCTTCTGGACCCAGCCCTCCGGATCCTCGTTCATTTTTTCCTCGGAAATGCTCCAGTTCTTCATCCCGTCAGCAATCCTGTCCGCGCGCCGCTCATCTGACTTACGGTCTTTGATCGCGGAGAACAGGGTAGACACGTCCGTCATCAGGAACTTCAGCGTTTCCAGAGCCATGTCCAGCGCGTTTCCGTTCACGATCGCGGGCACACGCCACACGTCCGACTCCCGGAAGTCAAGGGAATAATTCATGACCTCGAAACTGGAGATATGGAAGAGCATTTCCCGAATCCCGCACTTCTCAATCAGATACTGCGCGTACGTGAGGTAGTCCGAGAAATTCCCGCTCTCCATGTAGAAATTGTAGTAGTGAAGCCCCGTGTACTCTTCCAGCTTTGCGACATCCAGTGCGCCGGATTTGGATCCGCCCAGGACCACCGCGTCGATCTCGCCGGAATGTTTCAGAGAGTATTTGGACTTGACCGCGCGCCCGTAAGAGTTTGACGTGTACCAGGCACTGCCCTTGTCCGCGGCGAAATAACACATCGGATCAACGACATAATTTGCCGCCATGTAGCAGGGCAGAAGGGCAAGCACGAGGACAAAGAAAATAACAAGCCACCGCTTTGCTTTCATAGTATGCCGCCTTCCGTCAGAGCTGAAAGAACCGGGAGTACAGAGACTGCACAGCCTTGTTCATTTTCATCATATGCCGCCTCCCGTCAGAACTGGAAGTACAGGAACTGCACAACCTTGTTCATCTGCAGCAGGCAGATCAGCATAAGAGCGGAGGCGTAAATCGCGTTCAGCAGCTTCGGCCTGAACTTTTCGGTAAGCGTCTTCGAGTTCGGCAGGAACCAGCAGATGCAGATGCCCAGGACCAGGATCGCCGTGCTGGTCTTCTTCCATCTGAAATATGTAATCACGGTCGTGGCCACCGCGCTCAGGCTCGTCCCGAGGGACGCGAAATTGAACATACCCTTGTACACCGTCCACGCGTCGGCAAAGGAGTTCGACACGAACAGGACTCTGCACATCACGACGCCGAAGGCAGTCAGGAAATAAGCCAGCGGCGCCGGGAAGCTCCAGCCTTTACGCTTCATCCAGGAGGCCGTGCAGACAAATACGCCGTTGATCAGACCCCAGGCGACGAAGGTCCAGCCTGCCCCGTGCCAGAAGCCTGACACCAGGAAGGTGACCATGGTCGCGATATAGAAGTTGCGCCACTTGCTTCCCTTCACGTAGACCGAGCGGAAGATGTAGGCAGACAGGAACCGGGAGAGGGTGATGTGCCACCTCCTCCAGTAGTCCTGGAAGTTGCGCGCCTTGTAGGGCGAGTTGAAGTTCTGCGGAATGTGGATGTTGAACAGAAGACCAAGTCCGATCGCCATGTCCGCGTATCCGCTCAGGTCAAAGTAATACGAGATCGTATAGGAAATCGAATTGTACCAGCAGGCGAGCATTTCCGGTTCCTTCGGAACCGCGTTGAAAAACTCCTGCGCATTTGTCGTCAGTGGATCCGCGAAGAGAATCTTCTTCGCGCAGCCGATGGAGAACAGGAACAGCCCCATCGCGATGTTCTCCGGGTTGAGGATCAGGTTCCGGTCATCCTCGAACTGCGGGACGACCTCCGCGTGGTGGACGATCGGGCCGACGATCAGCTGCGGGAAGAACGTGATGAACAGCAGATAGTTGACGATGTCATACTGGTCACACTCGCCCCGGTAGCAGTCCACCTGAAAAGCGATCAGCTGGAACGTGAAGAACGAGATACCGATCGGCAGCACGATGTGCATCAGCGGCACGCTCTGCCCGGTGATGAAATTCCAGTTCTCGATGAAGAAGTCCGTGTACTTATAGTAACCCAGAAGGGCGACGTTGCCGAGGATCGCGATGATAAAGAGCAGCTTCCTCTGATGCTTCTGCTCCCCCTCCATCTTCATGAGGCTGGTGCCGCACACATAGTTCGCGAACACGGATCCCAGGAAGAACGGGAAGAACGAAGGGCTCCCCGCCGCGTAGAACACGAAGGACATGACGATCAGCCATATCTTCGCGAGCCGGAACTGACGGTAATGCGTCAGTGCGAAGTAGACAAAGAATGTGACCGGAAGAAACAGAAAGATGAATCGGTAGGTTGAGAATATCATTATTGATGCTCCCTTATTATTATTTATATCTGTGTCTGAAAACTGCCTGCATCTCCAGGCGCATTATGCGTGGAGAACGCCGCATCATTTCCGGATCTGGACAGTTGTTATTACATGGGTATGTTCCCATGCACATAGCCGACCGTGCGCGTCTCGCCGAGCAGCTCGAACGCCGCGATCAGTCGGTCCCTGGTTTCCTCGGGGAAAATGACATCGTCCACGAAGCCCTGGTCTTCCGCGATATCCGGATTCGCGAAAATGTCCTCGTACTCCGCCTTCCAGCGCCCGATGTCGGCCGCAGGATCCGCAGACTGGGCCAGCTCCCGGCGATGCAGGATCTGGATCGCCCCTTCTGCTCCCATCACGGCGATCTCCGCGATCGGCCACGCGAACACCATGTCAGCGCCGAGGCTCCTCGAATTCATCGCGATGTAGGCGCCGCCGTAGGCCTTGCGCACGATCAGCGTCACCTTCGGCACCGTCGCCTCCGCGTACGCGTAGATGATCTTCGCGCCGTGCCGGATGATCCCCTTCTGCTCCTGGTCCGTCCCCGGCAGAAATGCCGGCACGTCCACCAGTGTCAGCAGCTGGATGTGGAAGCAGTCACAAAACCGGATGAACCTCGCGATCTTGTCTGAGGCGTCCACGTCGAGACTGCCGCCCATGCTCATCGGCTGGTTCGCAATGATTCCGGTGACCCTCCCGTGCAGATAGCCAAACCCGGTGATGGCGTTTGGCGCGAAATGCTTCTGGATCTCAAAGAACGGCAGGTAGTCGCAGACCGCGCGGATCAGCTCATGCATGTCATAACCCTGCCGCGGGTTGTCCGGGACGATCTTCATCAGATCCTCGCGCGAGGCAGTACGTTTACCGATACGCTGCGCGAGGTTTTCCGCCATCAGGGGATCAGCAGATGATTTTTCTGAAACAGCAGTTCCGGTCATGACGTCCGCTCTGCTTCCTGCTTTCTCCAGTACATACTCCAGAGATAGTTCATCGCAGTTGGAGGGCAGATAATCGAGCAGCGTGCGGATCCCGTTCAGGCAGCTGCGGTCGTCCTCGAAGAGAGCGTGGGCGACCCCGCTCTTCGACGCATGCATCATCGCGCCGCCAAGCGCCTCCATGTCCGGCCGCCTGCCCAATACCGATTCGACGACATCCGGGCCGGTAATGAACATGTTGCTGGTCCCCTCAACGCAGAAGATGAAGTCGCACAGCGCGGGACTGTAACACGCGCCTCCCGAGCACGGCCCCATGATTGCGCAGATCTGCAGAATCCTGCCCGACGAGCGGACATGGCGGCGGAACATCTCGCCGTATCCGGTGAGGGCATTGATCCCCTCCTCAATTCTCGCTCCGCCGGAATCATTCAGGAAGATAATCGGAATCCCGCGGCTCAGCGCGAGATCCTGAAGTGCCAGAATCTTCTTCGCATGGACGGTTCCCATCGTGCCGCCGATCACGGTGAAGTCATCCGCCGCGACACACACGCTGCGGCCATTGATCTTTCCCCAGCCGCAGATCACGCCGTCCCCGGCGTAGATTCCCCGCGTTCCCAGCGGAGAAGCGGACGCGTCCGTCTTCCTGCAGGCGTACAGCTCCTGGAAAGTGTCCTTGTCCAGGAGACAGGCGATGCGCTCCGCCGCGGTCATTTTCCCGCGCTCGTGCTGGCGCGCGGTCCGTTTTTCCCCGCCCCCTGTATCATGATTCGAGCGGTTCTTCTCCAGCCGCTCAAGCCTGTCTTCCCACATAATTGCTCCCCTGTTCGTTTTCCCCTGGTTCTTTTCCTCTGATTCTTTTTCTTCTGGCCTGCGAAATCTTTCCTTCTGGCGACTTTCTGCGCCCTCTCAGCCTTCTTGCTTTCTCATCTGGCCTGTGAAAGCTTCCCTTCTGGCAAATATCTGCGCCTTCTCAGTCTTCTTGCCCTCTCCTGCGGCCTGTGAAAGCTTCCAATCTTTCACAAATCAGCGTCTTCCGGCACAGGTGTACTCTTACCTATGAATATGAGCGAGAAGACGTACGCCGCGAGATCACCGAAGACCGTCACGATGCGGTTCAGCAAAACCGCGGCGGCAATCAGGCCCGGATCCGCAAGCGATCCCAGGAACAGCGACAGCATCGCCTCGCGGATGCCGAGACCGCCCGGCGCACCGGGCGTCACAAACCCCACAAGCCATGCAAAACAATAGATGCCGATGACACTCCCGCACATTTTCGCCGGAACGGCGCCGCCCATCGACTGCAGCAGCACCAGAAACAGCGTCCCGTTGCACAGCTGGATCATCACATGGAGCAGGATCACGCGAAGCACATCGCGCCTTCCCTTTCCGCTTATGAGTCCCCGCACTCTCTCCCAGCGCGCACTGAATTTTCTCCGTAAAATGAACACGGCCGCAAAGACCAGCGCGCAGAGTGCCGCTATCAGAAAAATCAGCAGCAGCTCCCTTCCTCTCAGGAAATCTGTCAGATAGTCCGTCACGAATCCAAAAGAGAGCACCAGTCCGGTCAGCACCGCCGCAAAGCACTGGATGATGATCTCAAGCACTGTCGCGAACGCAATGTCCGCGTGGCTGAGAGAACATTCCTCCGCAATCTGGTTGCGCCCCACAAAATGAAAGACATTCCCGGGAAGGTACTTGTACAGATTCGATTTCACGTACAGACGCACCGCCGTGCCATGGGGGATCTCCACGCCGCAGACCGCGCCCGCCAGGATCCGGTAGGCGTGGGCCTGAATCAGGACCAGTCCTCCGAACAGGAACACACTCACGATGATAACCGCGATCACCGCGGCATTCACAGTCTCAGTGAGGCTCTCCCGGTAGATCCACAGCCGCCGGACAATGAAGACCAGCGCAAGGATCATGAGGATGTTGCCCAGCGTGTGGATGATCTTTTTGCGGGTTCCCTTTTTGGAACCTTCCTGCGTCGTACTCATGAATCGGAATCCTTCGCCGGCACATTTTTATGATATGCAAGGATCCTCAGGTCATCGTCGAGATCCACGCTCGTCCCCTCTTTCGTCTCCAGCTTCCTCACGCGGTACTGCACATCCTCCAGAATCTTGCGGTTCGCCGCGATCAGGTCTCCGATCACGCCGATCATCATGGTCATCACACCCATCAGAATCATGGTTGTCGCAAGGATCAGGCTCTGAACATGACCGTTTCCGTCACCACTGAAGAAATAAACCAGGAACCGGATATCCAGAATAACTCCGATCAGAAGCAGGATGGCGCCCAGTGTCAGGAAAAACTTCAGGGGCCGGTACATAATGAAAGAACGCACAATCACCGAAGCGGACCTGCGCATGTATTTCCACATGCTCGAGAACAGACGCGACGGCCTTGTCTCGCCGTTTGTCCGGATCGGGACGGAAGACATCGCGATCTTGTCGTGGCCGGCCTGAATGATCGTCTCGAGTGTGTAGGTGTATTCATTTGTCACGTTCATGCGCAGCGCCGCGTCCCTGGAATAGGCGCGGAACCCGCTCGGCGCGTCCGGAATATCCGTTCCCGACGCGACGCGGACCACCCAGCTTCCCAGGTGCTGGAACTTTTTCTTCTTCTTTGAAAAATGCTCTGTCTGGTCGATGGGCCTCTCGCCGATGACGATATCCGCCCTGCCCTCAAGAATCGGCCGCACCAGCTTCTCAATGTCAGCACCGCAGTACTGGTTATCGGCGTCCGTATTGACGATGATGTCCGCGCCGAGATGCAGACACGCATCGAGTCCCGCCATGAATCCCTTCGCAAGGCCTTTATTCTGCCGGAAACGCACGATATGCTGCACGCCCAGCTCCCGGGCGACCTCCGCCGTTCTGTCACTGCTTCCGTCATCTATGATCAGATATTCAATCTCATCAATCCCGGGAATCGCGCGGGGCAGGTCATGGATCGTCATGCCCAGCGTTTCTTCCTCATTAAAGCAGGGGATCTGAATTATCAGTTTCATTCTTGCTTTCCTTATATACTCCTCTTGACAGCTCATGAGAATATATCACAAGAGTCTGATTCCTGCAAACCTGTATTCGACTTACATGCACATTTGGCGCAAACTATAGTTGCTTCTTTCTCATCTATTACAGCGGTTTTTCGGCCGCTTAACATCTGACTTACAGATGCCGGTCTAATGGGCTATTTTATACGCCCTGAGGCAGATGGCTTCCTATTTCCTGGCGTAAACTTCAGCCTCACACGCGTTTTGCGTACTTCTTTGCCAGCGCGATGAGCTGCGCGGTACGCGTCTCGAAGGAAAACTCCCTCCGGATGCGCTCCCACTGCCCGTCCACCTCCGCCTTAACTTCCTCATAGTGGTGGAGCACACGGTCGACCGCCTGCTCGAACTCCTCGCGGCTTTCGTAGTACAGGACACCCTGCGGGCAGAGCTCCCTCAGCTCATCGCTCACATCCGAAATCACGGGCAGGCCGCAGGCAAGCGCGTCAAAAATGCGGTTATTTACAAACTGGTACTCCAGCATATCCTTCCAGTGGTCATTGAGCGTGCACTTCGCGTGACGGTAGATCTCAGGAATCCGGTCATTTTCCAGGAACGGCTCCTCCACCAGGTCAAGGTGATCCTCCAGAATGCTGTTCCAGCCGCTGCCGAAAATCGTCAGCGGAAGATTGTCCTCAATCGCCCACATTACCGACCTGCGCCTGACGCCGCGCGAATTCCCGATGAAGAAGAAGTCATAGTCGCGGCGGTTTTCAGGGCCGTCCTTCTGCCCCTTCGCCATCTTCGGCGGATAGAAAAGCTCCGTGTCAGTACACTGCAGCAACACCTCCACCGGAACGCTCAGCCGGGCGCGGAGCACCTCCGCGTGCCGGCGCGAGGCGACACAGACCAGGTCATAGCTGTTGTACTCTTCATCCGTGACGTCAGCCGGATGAGAGATGTTCCACATAATATAGGTAGTCCGGCTGTTCCTGCGGTCCGGCACATACCGATACGAGCCTCTCAGGGAGATGACCACGTCCGCGTTTTCTTCTCTCCGGTTCCAGTCCTCATGGAAGTCAAATGTCACATAGATTCCTTCGCGCTCGAGGTATTTTTTCAATGACAGCGCGTAGGGGTAGTCGCCCCAGCGCACACGGCTCTCGTCCTCGGGGGCGGGGCATTTTATCACCCAGAAGGGAGCGCCGGCTGCGGAACGCTCGTCCTGCGCGGTACGCAGCGGCCACGCGTCGCGCCGCTCAAGCTCCTGCCGTACATATCGTTCTATCTCTGTGCGCAGACGCTCCTCCTGGCGAAGATTCTCCTTCTTTACATCGGCAAGCTGCTTCTTCATGACCACGTCGAGATACTCCCTGCCGGCCGGAATCACCTTGCGGCCGAGGGCCTTCGCCTTCGATTTCGACGCCACGGCAAGCGCTTTCGCGTCCTTCGCCGCAAGGACAGGATCATGCTTCTTCAGCACGTCGTTTACGACAGACTTCGCAAGGGTCTTGACAGGCTTCGGTTTTGACGCGCCCATTCCGTCTGCTCCTGACGCACCGGCATCCTTCGTCTTTCCGCCCCATCTGGGATGAAATGTGCGTTTCATCTCGTCCCACTCGCTTTTGTTGTAGAAATACGAGCGCGGCTTTGACAGAATACCGAGCTGCGCGAGCCACCCGTCCTCAAGCTTCTCCTTCAGGAGGCGCTTCGACGGCTCCGCGAGAGAGCGGTAATTCCACAGCACGGCGTGAAGCGCGTAGTTGACATAATCCTGGCGCAGCTCCACGAACAGATCCTCCCTGCGAAGCCGCTGCCTGAGCGCGGTCAGCGCGTCATGGAAGCACCACCAGGAATTCTCGCGCGTCTTCGAGAGTGAGTCGGAGGAGTCGCGGCGCTGGTGCGCCAGCACCTCATCCACCACGCTGATGCGCTCCGCCAGAACCAGCGCGGAGAAGACGAAGAGCATGTCATTCGTCGTGCGCTGCTCCTGAAATTTCAGGTCATGTTCCTCGACAAATGACCTCCTGTACAGTTTGTCCCACGCCCATCCGACAAAAACCTTGAACGGGTTGCCGGTGACGTTGCGAAAGCTGAACGGGTGGAACGGCGGCACGTCCTCCATGCGGACTACCCAGCTGACAGGGACAAAGTGGCCCTG
>ONVT01000330.1 GCA_900321365.1 uncultured Eubacteriales bacterium
GTGTATCGCCACCCGAACTGGTTCAGGCAGTCCAGGCCCCGGCGGACCAGACCTTTTTTCTTCTCGCTTTGTGCAGCCATAATATAAAGTACTTCCTCATCCGCGAATATCGTACTCCGCGTTTTTTGTATACAACAAACAGCCTGAATGGATATTCACCCCTCACGGATGGAATTCAGTCAGGCATGTTTACAGCTTTTCTTGCTTCATCAAAACTTACTTTATCGAAGCTTACTTCATCGAAACTTGAAGGTATTCTATCGTCAAATGCATTTACAGTCAACGCGGTCATGTCTTTATCAGACCGCACGTGAAACCCCGGCGATGATCATGCGCAGGTGCATCACGAGTCTCTGCTGATGCTCTCAACACAGCCTTACAGACTGACATTTGTAAAGCAGATATAAATGGTTAAGGTGTCAAAAACCGTATTTTACAGATGAGAATCATAAACATATTCCACGCCTTCCGGCATCTCATAGAACGCGTCGATAAAATACTGAAACCATTCCTGCTGATACAGCATAACCGACGCATACAGATCATCCGCATTTTTCTCCAGGGCGATCTGCGTTATGTCCTCTCCCTCGTCCAGGCGCTTTTTCGCATCGAGGATCCGGGATTCGTTCTGCCTGTAAATGAAACTGTTTTCGCGATAACCCTGATAGATCGTTGTCAGATTATGAGCAGCAAAACCGATTAACAGAATACTGTAGATGATCAGGACTGCCGCTCCGACAATTTTTATCATCCGGCGTCTGCTTCCTGCTTCCGCCACCAGGCGGAACGCTTCATACCCGGTGCTGATAATAATCACCAGGCTGCACACCTCAAACGGAATCAGCACGCGATACTGAAGATCCGGAACCCCGATCAGACATGCCACGGACATAAACGCGGTAAACAGAAGCAGCCATTCCCGGGTGTTTCTGCGAATATACAGACAGCAGTGCACGACTCCCAGATATCCCAGGCCGGCAAGGAACGCGCACAGAATCAGCGTGCGCCCCTTCCTGGTGATCGCGTCCTGTACAAACGAAAACTCCGTTATCATGAAAAGCGTGATGACCGTACTGATCACAGAACAGATGAGAAGAGCGCATTTTTTCCGCTGAAGGAAAATAAGCCAGCCGAATATACAGCACGCGGCCGCGATAAAGATGACATAATGTTTGTTCCAGTCTGAAAGAAAGACATAGAAGACGGATCTCATCCTCTCCAGATAGACGGACAGGTCAAAAGACGCCAGCTTTCTGTCACCAAGGCGGTTTCTGATTCCGGGAGAAAAATACAGCAGCGCAAATCCGGCCGCCGCCGTGAGAAACAATCCCAGGTGCTTAAGCTTAAGTCCTCTTTTTCTGACGCAGACACGAAGCAGCAGCAGTCCTGTCAGACAGACAACCGCGATAGACCACGTCTCTCCTGACCAGCTGCTGACAAAGACAAGAAACAAAAGCAGCAGATACCGCTTCACGTTCAGATTCTGATACCAGCCGGCATACAGGCAGATAAATGCTTCCGCAGATATAATCATCGGATAATACCCGAAAAAAGCGGAATGCCAGTATGTGCCATGCTGATGGAGCGCCTGCGGGATCAGCCCGTAGCCAAAGCATAACAGGACCGCCCCGATTATGCGGTAGAGGCTGTCAGCGGGGACATGTTTCATCGCGATTTGGTACATCAATATCCAGATGGCGGTTACGGCAGCCGCTTCCGCAATATGAACCGCGGTCAGGCCGCCAGTCTTATAGATCAGCAGATGGAGACCGACAAACAGCAGTCTCCCGTTCGCAAGACAATAGTGATCTCCCAGAAACCGGAACATCTCCGAGAATGAAAACTGCGTACCTCTGTGGACGGCTGTTACCGGCATCGCGTAATTCAGCGTATAGTAGCCGTAGTCATCAAACTGGACGCCGACCAGTCCGAACTGAAACAGCAGGAACACAAAGAAAAGGGCGAATACGACATACGGAATCCACCCTTTTCTCCTGCTGCTGAACTGACTGATGGTCTTCACCACTTTATGACTTCACCTTCCATTCATGCGCTATGCTCAAAGCCGGCTGACTTTATTACTACTATGATTCTGTCTTCCATTCATGAGCTATAATCAGAGCCCGCTGACTGTATTTACTTCTATGATTCCGTCTTCCACTCATGCTCCATGTAGACAGTCCCCTCAGAGAAATACGGATTGCTGACAACAAACTTCCTCACGCTGTTCTTGTAATCAAGATTCACCAGTCCGCCATTGCTGAATATCCCCACGTCCACGGCAAAGATTCCCTGAATAAGCGGCAGCCTCGGAATGCGGTAAACCACGGTATGACGCCCCTTTGTGCAGGGAACATCTGCCTTCTCCAGATAAGTATTCGGCCCGAAGACATACAGGCTCCGGTCCACAGAATAGATCGCAACGCCAAAGGAAAAATCATCCACGCGGTCCGTATAGACTGTATACGTGATCCTCACCTCAAGCGGATCAAATGTATGCAGGTTCGTATTGTTCAACCGTACCTTATCGATGGAAACCACCCGGTCCGGGTGATCATCTGCATCCACCGCGTCCGCCTTATTCGCTGTGCCCGCAACATCTACCGCATCAGTCGTGCCCGTTTCGTCCACCGCGCCTGCCACGTCCACCATGCCTGCCGCGTTCTCCGCGTCCTCATCCTCCTGTACTCCGGCCTTAAGCGCGCGCAGCTCATCCGCATCGAGGCCCGTACGCATGAAGCTGTCATACAGATCTATAACCTCGCTCGCGTCCCCGTCCATCTCGATGTGTCCGTCTTTCATCCAGACCGCCCGCGTGCAGAACCGTTTAATCTGCTCGAGCGTGTGCGATACAAACAGAATCGTCGTCCCGCACTCCTTGAGCTCCTTCATTTTATCAATGCACTTCATCTGAAAGCGGGTATCTCCGACCGACAGCACCTCGTCGACGATCAAAATATCCGGCGAAACATTGATGGAGACGGCAAATGCCAGTCTCGCGAACATTCCCGACGAGTATGTCCTGACCGGCTGGTCAATGAACTCACCGATGTCCGCAAACTCTATGATCGGGCCGACACGCTCCTGCATCTGTGCTTTCGAATAGCCCATCATCTTTCCATTCAGATAGATGTTCTGGCGACCTGTATACTCCATATTAAACCCGGCGCCCAACTCCAGGAGTGCCGCGACCTTTCCCCTGACTTCAATCGTGCCGGAATTCGCTGAGAGGACTCCCGTGATCAGCTTCAGGAGAGTGGACTTTCCCGCCCCGTTCTTCCCGACAAATCCGACAGACTCCCCCCGCCTGATCGCAAGGTTAAAGTTCTTCAGAACCATGTGATCCCGGTGGCGGGTTCTGTGCGTGATGCTGAGACCCTCCTTCAGGCGGTCCATCGGATGGTTGTAGAGATGATAGATCTTCGTCACATCTCTCATTTCGATGATGGGTTCTTCTTTCATTCCCCTCAACTCAGCTTCTGACATCCCTGCACCTCTTCCGCCTGATCTATGCCTTCTTTCTGTCTTCTTTCTACGCCTCTCAATACTTCCCAGAGCCATGTTGGAGAGCAAACTATAATCCAGCCTGATATCCCCGCCCGCAGCAGCTGCCATCTCCACGATTACAGCACATCCGCGAAATGCGGCCGCAGCCTCTGGAACACCTTCACCCCGATCACATACATGACAATCGTGAATATCCAGAA
>ONVT01000009.1 GCA_900321365.1 uncultured Eubacteriales bacterium
ACAGGTTCTGAAGGAGTGCATGGAAGATGAAACTGGGTATAAAAGACAGGATGCAGGAGACATGGCAGGGCGCGAAATCATTCTGGGTAAAGCACGGCCCAATGCTGTATAAGGACAGAAAAACGCTTTTGAGCCGGGACAGAACCGAAACACTGGCCCGGCGGGGAAGGATAGTCGTCCGGACACTGGACAGTGACAGCCGGATGGCAGTGATTCTTCAGCATAAGCTGCTGATGGACCTTCTGAAGGAGAACCAGGATACGGAATATGGGAAAAAGTACGGGTTCTCCGAAATTCACAGCGCGCAGGAGTTCAAAGAGAAGGTTCCGCTGACAGAGTATGATGATTATGAGCCCGGTATCCGCCGGATGATGGACGGGGAGCGGAATGTGCTGAGCGCGAGAGAACCGAAATTTTTTGCCGAGAGCGCCGGGAGCATAGGTGTTCCGAAATATGTGCCTCTCTCGCAGGAGGAGCTGGATAAATGTTACAAGTATTCCATGGTGATGGCATTCGGCGTGGCAGATGAGTATTACCGAAACACCACCGGCAGAGGGCTTCCCGGGGGACGCGGCCTGAACGCGGTAGAGATGAGAGTGAAGAAAACCGATTCCGGCGCGAATCAGGGTGCACTCTCGTCCACGCTGGTCACCTCCATAGGGGATGCGATTCCTGATCTTCTGTCTTCTCCCTGGGAGGTGATCTGTCCGGGCCAGGAGATGGACATGAAATATCTGAAGGCGCGGTTTGCCCTGGCTGACCGGGATCTGGTGTTTATGAATGCCGCATTCATGACCAGTCTTGTGGATCTGATGGATTACATCCGGGACAACTATAAGATGCTCTGCAGGGACATTTACCATGGAAGGATTGATCCGGAAATCAGGATCCCGGAGGAAGTCCGCACCCTGCTTACTGGCAGAATCACCGCCGACAGGCAGCGTGCAAAGGAGCTGATGAGGGAATTCCGGGAAGGGTTTGACAGCCCGATTATCCCGAGGATCTGGCCGAAAATGAGCTGGATCGGCGGGATCGGAACGGGCGGATTCTTCCCTTACATGAGGAGGATGCGCAAATACAGCGGGAAGTCGATTCCATTCAACAATCTCTGCTATGCGGCATCAGAGAGCTATATCGCAGTGTCGCGGCGTATGGGAGATGAGTCTTTTGTCCTGATTCCTGACGGAGGCTTTTTCGAATTCATTCCTGCAGACAGCGATGACGAAACAAGGACGCTCAACATCGACGAGCTCGAGGCGGGGGAGGATTATCGTGTGATCGTGACCAACCTCTCCGGATTCTACCGCTACCGGCTCCACGATGTGGTGCGGGTGACCGGTTATTACAATGAGACGCCCATGATCCAGTTTGTGTACCGGGAGAATCAGCTGATCTCGATTGCCGGTGAGAAGACCAATGAGGAGCATATGCGCTGGGCGATCGAGCAGTTCTACCTTGCGACAAGGATTCATGTCAGCGATTACAGTATCTATGCGGACAGGGAGTCCAGCCCGGGGCATTATGTCCTGCTTCTGGAACCGTCCGCGATCATTCCGAAAGAGCGGATTGCGTACTGCCGGGATGTGCTGGATGAAAAGCTGATGCAGGCGAATCCGTCCTATGGGGAGAAGGTGCGCTCAGGCGTTCTCGGAAAGATGGAGCTGGTGCTTCTGCAGCAGCAGACCTATCAGCTGTACCGTGATGTGCAGATCATGAAAGGCGCGTCTTCCAACCAGCTGAAGCCGGTGCGCGTCATCGACACACCGCAGAAGGAGAAATTCTTCTTCCGTTTACAGGAAACATATGACAATTAGGGATTTGGGAAAGCAGCTATTATGGAAGAAAAACAGGAGATGACTCTGTCCGGTCTTCTTGAGCAGGACCGGGAGATGGTGATGACGCAGCTTCAGGGCGGCCGGCAGACGGATCAGGCGCTGAGGGTGCTTGAGAAGGAGACGGACCGGCTGATCTACCGGGCCGCTGACTTTTCGCATGCCCAGGCGGACACTGCCCAGGGGATGCTGCAGGTCATGAAGGGCATGCTGCCTCTGGTCAGCTGTGTTTCGGACGCGGAGGTCTGGGAGAAGGAGAGCGGAGGGAAGGATACTTCCGGACGGAAAGTGCCGCTTCGCGCGGTTGTCTGCGGGATAGCCGGGATCCTCTGTGTGATTGCCGGCATGATCGGACCTGTCAGCGTGATCGGCCTGACGCGGATCTTCCAGGTGATCTGGACAGCCGCGGGATGCATGCTGCTTCTTCTTGCCGGATTCTTCACGGGCAGGGAGAAGGGAAAGGACAGCAGGAAGGGAGGCCGGAAAGAGGTGGATCTGAAGAAGACATTTCTGGTGGAGCCTGCCTTTATCTGGAATGTCCTTCAGGGCACGCTTCTCGGTGCGGACCACAGCCTGGAGCTTGCAAGAGAGCGGGAAGATGCCGCTATACAGGAAGCGGGAGCAAACGGTGCCGGAGGGATGAAGAAGTCTGAGCTCCGGTTCTTCTCCGACCTTCTCGAAAATGCGTACGCCCGCAGGCGGCAGTCTCCTTCGGATGGCACCCTCGTGGAGCAGGTGGAGAGTATCCGGTATTACCTGCACACACAGGGGATCGAGACAGAAGACTATTCGAAGCAGAGCGCTGCCTGGTTTGAGCTTCTTCCCGCGGAAGGGACGGCGGTCACGATCCGCCCGGCGCTGATTCAGGGCGGCGTTCTGGTCATGAAGGGCGTTGCTTCGGGATCCTGACTGTTTGGTGAATACTTTTTTCGCTGAACCAGATGCAGATGAGCTTTTTTACAAGTCCTCTTTCGTGACAGAAGGACGGGAGTTTACGTACAGGTTACAGATGGAAACAAGATATGGAACGATTCTACGGATTTGACCTCGGCGACGCGGAGAGCGCGGTCGCGAGGACACAGAGAAACCAGGGAGCGGACGAACCGCAGGTCCTGCAGGTGTGTGATGCGCAGAGCTTCATCACAGCGTATGCCCGCCTGTCGGACGGGCGCCTGCTGATCGGCGAGAGTGCCTGCTACAGCGCGGACGCAATCGTGCGGAAGGTGCGGTTCAAGAGCCGCTTTCTGAGCGATGCTGAGAGCGCGAAGGACATCCGCACATTTGCCGCAGGCGTGCTATCGGAACTGATCGGAAGCGGAAACCTGGTGCAGGGGGAGGAGTGCGCCGTCTATGTCGGCTGCCCTGCCGGATGGAGGAAGCCGGACCGGGAACGCTATCGGGAGATCTTCGAGGAGACAGGATACCCGCCTGTCAGGATCGTGTCCGAGTCGAGGGCGGCCCTTATCAGCGCGTGCCTGTCACGTCATCTTCAGGTTGGCTATGACATCCTCTCAAAGAGCGTCCTGGTGGTGGATGTGGGCTCCTCGACGACAGACTTCGCGTTCATTGAGTCGGGGCGGGAGGTGGAACTGCAGACTGCCGGGGAGGTCATGCTCGGCGGCGGCATCACAGATGAAATGCTCCTGTGGGAGAGTGTCCTGTCCAGTCCGGACAGCGCGGCGATCCGGCAGATTCTGGAAAAGAGTGAGTCATGGCGCAATTACTGTGAGTTTGCCGCCCGAAGGCTGAAGGAAAAGTATTTCTCGGATGAGGATTACTGGGCGAGCCGTTCCTGCTCAAGGAGCATCGAGATCCTGCATTCCGGAAGCCATACGCTGACGCTCCGGATGGACCGGGAAATGGCGGAAAAGCTGATGGAGGCACCCGCGCCGGGATTGAACGGAAAATCCTTCAGGGGGGCATTTTGCCAGAGCCTTCAGGAAATAAGGGAGAAGATCGGTTCTCCGGAGCTTCTCTTTCTGACCGGCGGCGTCTCGAAGATGCCGGCAATCCGGGAGTGGTGCAGTCAGGCATTTCCCGAAACCGTCGTGGTCACGACCGCCCAGCCGGAATTTTCGGTGGCGCGCGGGCTTGCGCACTGCGGCAGGATCGACGAGGACATAAGGGGATTCCGCAAAGAGGTGGATGACCTGATCGAGACAAGCACGGTGGAGCGGATCGTCTCTTCCCATATGGATCAGCTTTACCGCAGCGTGGTGGACACGCTGACGGAACCGATTCTGGAGACGGCGGTCATGAATGTATTTGACCGGTGGAGAAGCGGGGAGATCAGCAAACTGAAGGAGATTGACGAGGAACTTCGCGGCGAGATCGAGCATTACATGAAGAGTGAGGAAGGCCAGAAGATTCTCACGTCGGTGGTCTCCTCGTGGCTCAGGAGCGTGGCCTATGAGCTGGAGGAATACACCATGCCGATCTGCGTGCGGCACAATGTCCCCTACCGCGCGCTGAACCTGACCAGTTATCTGTCGCTGTCGGACATCAATATCCAGATTGATACAAAGGATATCTTTGCCGTGGATCAGATTACCTGGCTGATCAATACCATCATCACAATTCTGGTAAGCCTTATGTGCGGGGGAAGCGGAATCGCGCTGATCGCAGGCGGACTGAAGGGAATCGTTGCGGGAGCAATCCTTTCCCTGAGCGTGCTGCTGATCGGGCAGGAGCATCTGGAGAACCGTGTGATGGGCATCAACATTCCGAAGCCTCTTCGGAAGCTCATCACGAGAAATGCGTTCGAGGGAAGGCTCCGCCGCATTTCTTCCGAGGTGAAGGCGAATTTCTATGAAAGCCTTGAGAAGGATAAGAATGAGGAGATCACGTCCCGGCTCGCCAATGAGATTTCGGCGCAGATTGA
>ONVT01000028.1 GCA_900321365.1 uncultured Eubacteriales bacterium
CAGGCTGGACGGGATGGAACTTGAGGAAGATGACTACGAGCTGACCTGGTCGGAGGGATGTACGGAACCGGGAACCTATCAGGTGACCGCGCGTCTGACGAAAGGAATCCTTGCGGGCGCCGATACGGCGGAGTTCACCATCATGGAGGCCGACAAAGTGTTATCTGATAAAAAACAAGACGGCCAGGGACAGTCATAGTTTTATGTAGTCTCACTCTTTTCGACGACACTCTTTCTGTCTGACGGTTGAGGAGCTGAAGGCATTGGAACTGAGAGAATTGAGAGAGGAGCTGGAGATAGATGCATAGCCGGAAGGATACTGAAATGCAGGAACAGGTTCAACAGAAAATTATAATCAACGACCTCCTGATGGAGTGTATCACCATTTTACGCAGAAGCGGAGACCATGAGGTTGCTTTTAACAAGCTGCTGGGTCTGGTCGCGTCGTTTTACGACGCAGACCGGTCCTATGTTTTTGAATTTGACCTGGGCTCCCAGCGAATGAGCAACACATACGAGTGGTGCGCCGAGGGCATTGAAGCGGAAATATCAAAACTGCAGAACATGGACATCTCCATTGTGGACCGCTGGATTGTTCAGTTTGAGGCTCACGGTGAGTTCTACATCAATTCTACCGATGGTGAGCTGGACCATGATTCGGATGAGTATAAGATTCTTGCGATGCAGGATATCCAGTCGTTGATGGCCGCACCGCTGCGGCTTGGCGGCGATATTGTCGGCTTTCTCGGCGTGGACAATCCCCGCACCAATACCAACACGCTGCTCGTTTTGCAGGCAGTGTCGTCTTTTGTGGTCAACCAGCTGGGAAAACAGCGCGAGGAGCAGCAGGGGATGATGCTCAGTGCCCTGACGGATGATTATGATGTTTTAATCCGCTCGGATATAGACCGCGACACCTTTGCGGTGCTGCGCACGAATGACAGTTATCTGGATCATTGCCCTGAGCTGTACAGCTATCGCTCCCTCTCCGCTTTTCTTGACCGGCTCAGCCATATGAATGAAGAGGAATATGAATCCTTTCACACTCGCGTGAATCAGGAAAGCATAATGCGGCATATGACGCAGGAGCATGCGCTGTACCACAACTTCAGGCTCATGGATAAGGAAGGGAACAGCACGACCTATCAGGTTAAAATCGTTCCGGTCGGCGTATGGCCGCAGTCCCGCCGGATCCTTCTGGGTATTCACAATATTGAGGAAACCGTCCGTGCAGAGGAAAACCAGCGGCGGATGCTCAAGGAAGCACTGGATAAGGCGGAGCACGCGAACCGTGCCAAGACGAGTTTCCTGTCCAATATGAGCCATGAGATCCGTACGCCCATGAACGTCATCATCGGTTTGGACAACATCGCCCTGAATGACCCGGATCTCACACCGCACATCAAAGAACAGCTGGAAAAGATCGGGGCCAGCGCCAGACACCTTCTGGGAATCATCAACGACATTCTGGATATGAGCCGTATCGAATCAGGGCATGTGGAACTGCGGGATGAGGAGTTCAGCTTCCGGGAATTCCTGGATCAGACCAATGTAATGGTGAGCGAGCAGTGCGCGGACAAGGGACTGCAATACGAGTGCAGGATCATCGGGAAAACCGAGGATTACTATATCGGCGATGAGATGAAGCTCAGGCAGGTGCTGATCAACATTCTGGGTAACGCCGTGAAGTTCACGCAGGCGCCGGGTTCTGTCACCTTCACCGTGGAGCAGACCAGCGGCTTTGAGAACTACCGCAGTCTTCGCTTCACCATCAGTGATACCGGCATCGGTATGGACAGGGATTACATTCCCAAAATCTTTGAGGCGTTCTCCCAGGAGATGGAGGGAACCAGCAACAAGCTCGGCAGCACGGGCCTCGGTATGGCGATCAGCAAAAGCATTGTCTCTATGATGAATGGCGACATTGCGGTTGAGAGTGAAAAGGGCGTGGGTTCCACCTTCACTGTTACCGTGACACTGAAAACCTCCGGGCGCAGCGCTCATACGGCCCACAGCGGGATGCTTCCGGCCGGGCTGCGGGCGCTGGTCGTGGACGATGATCTGGTAGCCCGCGAACATATACAGCTGGTCGCGGAGTCCATCGGCATCGAAACAGATATTGCTGCCGACGGCGCTGAGGCTCTTTCCATGATCCGCTCGCGTATGGCGCAGGGAAAATCATATCAGCTGATCCTGCCGGCCTGGAAGATGTCGGATATAGACGGAATCGCCCTCACACGTCAGATACGCGACATAGTCGGTGGCGAGGCCATGGTGATCCTGCTCACAGGCTACGACTGGGAGGATGCGCAGGAGGAAGCAACCAGGGCCGGCGTGGATGCCATCCTGTCAAAGCCGCTGTTCACCGACACCCTGACCAGCTGCGTGCAGAAGATACTGTCCCGTCGGACACAGGATGATGAGACCGATTTGAACGGTGATCTGAATGGTGATCAGGACGATTCAGTGAGTACTGGACTTGAGGGATGTCTGGTTCTGGTGGCAGAGGATATGGATCTCAACGCGGAGATTCTGATGGATCTGCTGGAAATGGAAGAGATCCACTCCGAGCACGCGGAGAACGGGCAGATCGCCGTGGACATGTTTTCGGAGCATCCTGCGGGATATTACGATGCAATCCTCATGGATGTGCGCATGCCGGTCATGGACGGTCTGTCGGCTACACGCACGATCCGTGCTCTGGACAGGCCGGATGCAAAGAGCATTCCTATCATCGCCATGACTGCCAACGCCTTTGACGAGGATGTGAAGCAGTCCCTGCAGGCGGGGATGAACGCGCACCTCTCCAAACCGGTGGAACCGGAG
>ONVT01000080.1 GCA_900321365.1 uncultured Eubacteriales bacterium
CCTCCGCTTTTTCCGTGCCCGTAGAGCTCAGTCCTGAGCGTCGCGAAACCGGCCTCATTGAATGCGCGGGCGGCCCCGATGATATGATCCTCCTCCATGTGTCCGGTAAAGCCATGCTGGACGATTACGAGAGGGCATTCCCCCTCGCTCTCCTCTCCGGTAAAACTCTCAGGAAAGTCCAGCTTCATGTGGAGAGGAATACCGTCATGCTCAATATAGAATTCAGGGCTGGTTCCGGTTTTTTTGTAAATGTCCACTTCTTTTCTCCTGTAAATCTCAGAGAGATTTCATCCAATTTATAATCATTTTTCACTGGTTCTTCAGATCATCCTTCTGTAAACACTGGCGACATCCTCCTCGGACAGCCTGGCAAATCCATTCAGGAATCCGTCTCTTCCATTTCCATAACAGCAGACATGCGCAAGTTTCTCAATGTCTTCCTCTTTTCCACCCAGCTCGCCCAGTGTGACCGGCATGCCGATGCTTTTCGAAAATGCGCGCAGCTTCTCGATTCCCTCAAGTGCAACCGTCTCGCGGTTGTCGGGATCATCCTTGCATTAACAGTATACATTGCTTTCTTAAACAATTCTTATAAAATCTGGTTTTTTTCGTGCCATTTCGTGTAACAAAAGCAGGTATGCGGGGAAATCAGAAGAATACAAAGATTTTCCCCGCCTGCGGCGACTCAAAGTAACCCAAATGTACGAGGAAACCAGGAAACACACAGAAACTCCCCGCCTGCGGCGGCCTGAAAGGCTGCCGCAGGCGGGGAAATCGCAATAATCACAAAAATCATCAATATTCAACAGTACTGATCCCGGTGCGGCCGGATCTGCCCCTCCAGGGACGCGATCCTGTGATACGCGGCATGATGCTCTTCAATCGAATGCCGCGCCCTGTCAATATGCTCCGGCTCGATCAGAAGACTCATGCCGCAGGACAGGTCGCCCTGGATGGCCCTGGGAGCCGGCGCGATCCGGTTCGGGATCTGGTCCTTCAGGAGAATATCCCTCAGGGCAAGTCCCTGCTCATAGTTTTCGAAGAGGATATAGTATCTTAAGTTCATATCAGCTCTGAAGACTTCTTCCTGCAGGTATGACATCAATTCCTGTCCGCAGCAAGAGTATGGAGTCATCTGGTTCCGGCAGCAGGAATAATGAGTCTTCTGGTTCCGGCAGCAGGAGTATTGATTCTGTTGATCCCGGCATCAGGAAAGCATCTCGACAAATGCCCCGATTCTCGTGCGCAGCTGGCCGGCGTCGGCATCCTCGTAATCGGTCTCAAGGGAAAGAACCGGGATGCCCGCTTCCTTCAGGGCACGGGACACCGAATACTTCTCTGTGTCATACAGGCAGCAGAACTTCAGGCTGCAGTCGATGACGCCGTCAACCTGGTACTCTTTCGCCAGACGGAGGATGTCATCGATTCTTCCGGTGTTCGGCGTGAAGCAGGCGCAGTTTGTCTTCATGTAACGCTCCGAAAGGGCCATGAACTGCCCGTCCAGAGTCGTCTGTGTCTCGTCCACAAGATTCTCGAAATACCTGGTTCCGGTGCACATCTCCTCGCAGACAACGGCGGCTCCGCTGGTCTCGATGATGTTGTGCAGCTTCCAGTTCGGCACCGCCAGAGGCGTTCCGGTCACCAGGATGCGCTTCGTATCCGCGCTGACGACACTGACGCCGTCCTTAATCCGCTGTTCCAGCTCATCCGCAAGGCGGTTGCACATCTGCGCGCAGCGGGCGGGATCATCAAAGAAGGAAATCTGGGTCATGAGCAGCGTGTCACGGCCGGAGATCGGAAGAACCTTTGACTTGCGGCAGTCATAGACTCTCTGCAGCGCTTTCCTCTTCTCATTGATGATATGGATCGCCTCGCCGAGCTTCTCAGGAGTGATTTCATTGCCGGTGAACTCCTCGACCTTCTTCGCGAAGGCGGCGATCTCATCCTTCCACTTCAGGATATCCTTCTCCCGCTTCATCTGGGGCACGTCCATGACATACATCGGGACATCCTCCCCGAGGATCTCATAGGCCTTCTTCTTGGCATCGCAGGTCGTCTCACCGACATACATATCAGCGATACGGAAGAACGGACATGTACGTCCGAGCCTCGCGCCGACGGAGGCCTTCACCAGAGGACATGTACTCTTGGGGAGCACCTTCTCTCCGTCCGGAACCCAGAACTGGGAACCGCCGCACAGGCCGGTCACGATTCCGTTTGCCGCAATCACGACCTCATCCGGCACATAGACGCAGAAGGTTCCGAATACTTTTCTTCCCTTCTTCTGCTCTTCGATCAGCTCAGCCGGACGGATTCCATGCACCTCTGAGATAACCAGATCCCAGAAATCCATAGCGTTCGGACGGTTCTCCTGTGACAGGAACACATCCCCCACAGCCGTCGGAAGCACCTGACAGAGGTTGTCATGGTTCTCCATGTCCATTCCAAGATCCTGCCACATCTGTCTGTAGTCAGCCATACTCTTTTCTCCTTCTTTCTTCAATAATGATGGTTTCCCTGCCCCGCAAATGAAGTCTTCTGCCTGTACGGTTATATTGCCAAAGGCATTTCATCACGGTGTATTCAGTTAATCAATCTTATACAGGCAGATCTCAAACATTCCTGAAACTGAAAAAGAACGATTAACCGAAATATCTCTTCTGCCAGAATCACTTTTCTGCCCGGCAGATATAAGATCTGATTTGCGTTGCCCTCGTCAGGTCCTGAGATCACACGTCTTCAGGCAGATGAACGACGGGTCTCACTGCATGGCGATCTCCCGCACCGCCTCCACGGCCCGGTCCGCTTCCTCCATGGTATTGAACCAGGAAAAGCTGAAACGCACCGCTCCCTGGTCCATGGTATGGAGCGCCTCGTGCATCCTCGGCGCACAGTGCGCCCCCGGGCGCGTCGCGATGTCATAGTCCACGCTCAATACATCGGAGACTTCGCTGGAATCGTAATCCCGGATATTCAGCGCGACGACGGGTCCCCGGAGAGCATTTTCAAAATGGCCGTACGTCTTCACTCCGTCGACTTCTGACACTCCTTCATAAAAATGACGCGCCAGAGACCGCTCTTTCTCCCCGATCGTTTCCACGCCGGTTTCCAGGATGAAATCGAGCGCGGCCGACAATCCGGCCAGGCCGTGTCCGTTCAGCGTCCCCGCCTCAAGTCTTGTCGGGTATTCCGACGGCTGGCGGTGACGGTAGGACTGTACGCCGGATCCGCCTTCCTTCAGCGGCCGGATGTCAATGCCCTCCCGTATGCACATTCCGCCGGTCCCCTGCGGGCCCATCAGTCCCTTATGCCCGGTGAAGCAGAGAATATCGATTCCCATTTTCTCCAGATCAATCGGTGTATTGCCCGCACTCTGGGACGCGTCCACGATGAACAGGATCCCTCTCTCCTTTGCCATGCGCCCGATCCGGGCAATATCCGCCATCTCCCCGGTAAGGTTGGACATATGCGTACAGACAATCGCCCGGGTCTCTTCCCTGATCAGGCTCTCCAGATCGTGATAATCCAGCGCGCCCTGACCGTCCGCGTGCGCGAAGTCCAGGCGGACACCCTGCTCCTCCTGCATCCGGTAAAGCGGACGCAGAACAGAATTATGCTCCAGATCCGTCGTGATTACATGGTTTCCGGAACGGATCGTCCCCTGAATTGCGATATTCAGAGCCTCCGTGGAATTACATGTAAACACCACATGATCCGGCCTGCCGCACCCGAAGAGCTTCGCCGCCTTGCACCGGGCATCATATACGGTGCGGGAAGCCGTGAGGGCTCCGCTGTGAGCGCCGCGGGATGCATTTCCCATAGACGACATGGCCGCAGCGACCGCGTCGATCACCGCCTGCGGCTTATGGATGGTTGTTGCTGCGTTGTCAAGGTAGATCATGA
>ONVT01000015.1 GCA_900321365.1 uncultured Eubacteriales bacterium
GATCAGAAGATAATAGCCACCTCATGCCCACACGGCATCAGGACTCCGTCACCAGCTTACGCTGGTGACACCTCATGCCCACTGTTGCGAAAAATGGGTGGCTGGGTTAGAATGATGCCTGGCGGCAGGGACAGTCGCTGCCGCCGCGAAAATATATAAAGGAAGGAAAAGACTGCTACATGGATCAGAAAGAACTGAATGTAACCCCGAAAGCCATGCACATGAAAAGCAGGATGAGCGGCATCCTCGTGCATCCGACCTCATTCCCCTCCCCGCACGGGATTGGCGACCTGGGGCAGGGCGCACGTGATTTTATCGATTTTCTGAAGGATACCAACCAGCATCTGTGGCAGGTGCTCCCCCTGGGACCGACCGGGTTCGGAGATTCGCCCTATCAGAGTCTGTCTGCCTTTGCCGGGCAGATCTACATCATCAGCCCGGAGGATCTGAAGAAGGCGGGACTTCTCACCGACCAGGACTTTGAGGACGAGCCGCAGTGGGATCCGAAGAAGGTGGACTACGGGCCGGCCATTGAATTCAAGGTACGCCTTCTGAAAAAGGCATATGCCCGTTTTCTGGAGATCGAGGCGCGCTCTCCCGCGGAGAAAAACGTTCAGCCTACCATGAGCGACCGCTTCCGTGAGTTCGAAAAAAAGCAGGCCGGATGGCTGGATGACTACGCGCTGTTCACCGCTCTGAAAGATCATTTCCAGGGACGCTGCTGGCTTGACTGGGACGCGGATCTGCGTGAGGGAAAGAGCGCGTCAAAGAAGGCCTACGCCGAAAAGCTGAAGCAGGAGATCCGTTTCTATAAGTTTACGCAGTTCCTGTTCCAGGAGCAGTGGATGGCGCTGCGCCAGTATGCGGCCGAGCGCGACGTCTTCATCATCGGAGACATCCCCATCTTCATGGCGATCGACAACTGCGATGTCTGGGCAGACAAGAAGCTGTTCCGGCTTGATTCGAAGGGGTATCCGCTTGAAGTCGCGGGAGTTCCGCCTGATTATTTCTCTGCAACCGGACAGCTGTGGGGGAATCCTCTCTACGACTGGACGCAGCATGAGAAGACCGGATACGAATGGTGGATCCGCCGCATCCAAAGACAGCTCGAGCTGGTCGACTTTGTGCGGATCGACCATTTCCGCGGCTTTGTCAGCTACTGGGCAGTTCCCGCCGACGCCGAAACCGCGATCGAAGGAGAGTGGAAGGAAGGCCCCGGAGAAAAGCTGTTCCTCGCGCTTCAGAAGGAGTTCGGGGAAGATCTTCCGATCATCGCCGAAGACCTCGGCATCATCACGGAGGATGTGGAAGAACTCCGGGACAAATTCCGCTTCCCGGGCATGAAGGTGCTGCAGTTCGGATTTGAAAACATGGAAGACAACAAGTATATCCCGCATTTCTACGATACGCCGAACTGTGTCTGCTATACCGGTACCCATGACAACGATACAACTGTCGGCTGGTACCAGAACCAGGGCGAAGAGGTCAGAGACCGCATCCGTATCATGGGGAACTGTGACGGGAGCGGTGTTTCCCTTGACTTCATCCGGTTCGCGATGGGTTCGATTGCCAGATTCGCGATCTTCCCGATCCAGGATCTTCTGCAGCAGGACAGCAGTTCCCGCATGAATACGCCCGGCGTGGCTGCGGCGAACTGGTCCTACCGCTATGAGCAGGAGGACATCGATGTCGCATGGCGTCGTGACTGGCTGAGAAAGTACACAAGGGTATTTGACCGATAAGCGCATTTGTCTGAGATAAAGAGCCATGATTCGAACAATCCTCGCGGTGATTCTCACCGCACTCATTCTGATTGTGTCGCTCCCGTTTCTGGGCCTGCAGTGGCTGCTCCAGAAGCGGTGGCCCCACTTTGGCGAAAAAGGTGCTTTCCGGTTTATGCAGCTTTCGTTTCGCATTGTCCGGATTCCTCTGGGGATCCGGCTTGACGTGATCGGCCGGGAGAATATCCCGCTGGATCGTCCCTGTCTGTTCATCGGAAACCACCGCAGCTACCTGGATGTCATACTTGGCTATCCGCTCTTTCCGAAGATGACCGGCTTCGTCGCCAAGAATGACTTCACGAAGGCCCCGATTCTCCCAATCTGGATGCGCAGGCTGTACTGCCAGTTCCTGGTTGACGGAGATCTGCGTCAGAATCTCCAGGCCATCCTTGCGGCGATCGATACCGTGAACCAGGGCGTATCGATATGTATCTATCCTGAGGGGAAGCGCAGCACTGACGAGGATGAGAGAAAGCTTCTTGAGTTCCATGAGGGATCCTTCAAGATCGCCACGAAAACCGGCTGCCCGATTGTACCGGTCGCGGTCGTCGGAAGCCGCGAGTGTTTCGAACGCCAGTTCCCGAAGGTCAGGGCCGGACATGTGATCATCGAGTACGGAAAGCCCGTCGAGACGGCGCAGATGTCCCGTGAGGAATTAAAGGGGATCGGCGCAAAATGCCGTCAGATTGTCCTTGAGATGGTCGAGAAAAACCATGACCGGCTGTAAGAGCCATGTAAGGTTTTTGCCTGGAACAATCGAAGGAAAAGCCAGGCAGGATAGGATATATCAGTTATTTATATACAGGTCCTAAAGGAAGCGCCGCATACCGGAAACGGTACGCGGCGCTCATTCATTATTGAAATCAGTATTACTTCTGTGACATCCCTGAGGGGCAGAGATTACTCTTCAGCCTCTTCTTCCGCAGGAATCGCGTTCTCATACTCGCGCAGAATTACTTCCTGCATCTGCTGTCTTGTCTCTGAATTGATCGGATGTGCAATATCCCGGTATTCTCCGTCTGCTGTCTTTCTGCTCGGCATCGCGATGAACAGTCCTTTTTCACCTTCGATTACCTTGATGTCATGGACAACGAACTCGTCATCCAGTGTCACCGAAACGATCGCTTTCATCTTACCATCTTTCGCAATTTTCCTAACCCTCACATCAGTAATTGTCATCTCTAACTCACCTATCAGACTTTCTAAGGATCTGTTCAGAAATAACTTGTGAAGACTACGCAGGATTCATTAGTTATTACTGAACAGATCCTAATCTCTTGCAAAACTGTTACAAAATGTACCGTTCATCTGATTCGATGACAATCTTGATACCATCATCCCCGTTGTAATAAGTATTCGCCCGAATGGTATCGCGGCTTTCCAC
>ONVT01000011.1 GCA_900321365.1 uncultured Eubacteriales bacterium
CACCCGGAGGACCAGGAGAAAGTCCTGAGCATCCATTATAAAGACGCCATGCTGGCCAACCTGAGGCACAGGAATTCCTATTCTCTTGCCTACCGGCTTGTCGTAGCCGGACAGGTTAAGCACATCCGGCATTCTGAGATCATGGCAAGGGACGGACGGCATATCATCGTATGCATTGAGAATATTGAAGCGGAAGTCCAGGCGCAGCTTGCCCTGAAGGAGAGCCAGAAGAAGAGCGTCACCTATACACAGATCGCCGAGAGCCTTGCCTCCCACTATGACCTGATCTATTACATCGACTGTGTAAGCTGCAACTATATGGAGTTCTCCACGCAGAAGATCTACGGTGAACTGAAGATCCAGAAAGAGGGGCCCCATTTCTTTATTAATTCCAGGGAAAATGTGGACCGGCTGATCCATCCGGAAGACAGGGAGCGGATGAAGCTCTTCCTCGACAGGGATTACCTGATCTCCCAGCTTGACAGCAGAAGGCAGCTGACACAGGACTACCGGATGGTCATCGACGGAGGAAAGCCGAAGTACACGCGCATGTCCGTGACGTACTCCTCTGACCGGAGCCATTTTATCATCTGCATCGAGAACCGCGACGAGGATGTCCGCAGGGAGGAAGAACACCTGAAGGCTCTGTCCATCGCAAATGAGATGGCCCGGCGGGATGAGCTTACAGGGACGAAGAACAAGACGGCTTACCAGGAGATGGAGAAAAACCTCCAGGCCGGGATCGACGGGAAGGAGGAAGAGATCTTCGGGATCGTCATCTGTGATATCAACGGCCTGAAGATTGTAAATGATACACAGGGACACAGGGCAGGAGACGAGTACATCCGGAAATCCTGCAGGCTGGTCTGCAGGATCTTCTGCCACAGTCCGGTGTTCCGCGTCGGCGGGGATGAATTTGTCGTTGTGCTGAGGGGACAGGACTTTGAGAACCGGGAGATGCTGATGTCCGCCCTGAGAAGACAGGTGGACGACAATATCCGCATCGGTGAAGGCCCCGTCGTGGCGTCCGGGCTGGCAGAGTTTCAGCCCATTATGGACCGCAGCGTCGGAGATGTGTTTAACCGTGCCGACAGCAGGATGTATGAGGACAAGGCACGCCTGAAGGAGCAGAAGCTCCTTGAGGAGAGCCGTTCGCTGAAGGACAGGGCGGAATTAACGGTCGTCACCGAGGACAGGCGCAAAAAGCTGGATTCCCTGTTCAAATCGTTCGAGGTGGTGGCGGAAGGAAACTATGTCTATCTGTGTGACATGAAATATGATTATTCCCGGTGGTCCAAGAACGCGGTGGATACTTTCGGGCTTCCGGCCGAGTATATGTACGGGGCAGGTGATATCTGGGAAAACCGCATCCACCCGGAGGACCGGGGCGCTTACAGGAAGGGAATCGATGAGATCTTTGCGGGGAACGCTGCGGGTCATGACATGCAGTACAGGGCAAGGCGGGTCACGGGAGAGTATGATGTGTGCACCTGCCGCGGCGTCGTGATCAGGGATAACGAAGGGGTGCCGGATTATTTTGCCGGGACCATACGCAACCACGGAATGCAGGGACATATGGACATGCTGACCGGACTTCGGAACCAGTATGGCTTCTTCGAGGATCTGGACGGCTTCATCAAGAGAAATACATCGGTCAATGTGGTCCTGTTCGGCATCAGCAGGTTCTCCGAGATCAATGAGATGTACGGTTACCATTTCGGCAACCGCGTCCTGCAGCGATTTGCCAGGAAGGCGTATGAGGCGGTCGGGAATACCGGGCACTGCTACCGGATTGACGGTTCGATGTTCGCGATCATCAGCAATACGCTCACTGTCGGGGAGATAAAGGAAAAGTATGAGGTTTACCGCTCATTTTTCCGGGAAGATTTCCAGGTGGAGGGGAAACGGATCCTGCTGGAAGTAAATTCCGGCGTGATCAGGCTGGATCATTTTGACATCGATTCACAGACCGTCTACGCGTGCCTGAATTTCGCCTATGAGGAATCCAAGGTCCGCCGGCACGGGGGGATGGTGGAATTCCACAACGACCTGAACGAGGACAACCGCCAGAGGCTGGAAAAGCTCCACGCGATCCGCGGTTCCATCATGCATGGGTACCAGGGATTCTATCTGCTCTATCAGCCGGTGGTGGACGCGAGCTCGGAGAAGCTGATCAGCGCGGAGGCGCTTCTTAGATGGAGGAATGACACCTATGGCATGGTTCCTCCGGATCAGTTTATCCCACTTCTGGAATCTGATCCGCTCTTCCCGGATCTCGGGGAATGGATTATCAGGGAATCGGTGATCGCGGCAAGGCAGATCCTGAAGCGCCACCCGGAATTTGTCATCAATGTCAATCTGTCCTATACCCAGATCGAGAAGCCGGACTTTGCGGACACGGTGCTCCGGCTTCTGGACGAGCTGAGGTATCCGCCGGAACACCTCTGTTTCGAGGTGACGGAGCGGTGCAGGCTGCTGGATATTAACCTTCTGAAGAATGTCATCACCAACCTGAAGTCCAGGGGAGTCCTGGTCGCGCTGGATGATTTCGGAACCGGGTTCTCCTCCGTGGGCATCGTAAAGGAGATTCCGTTCGACATCATCAAGATTGACCGCACCTTTGTGGAGAAGATCGAGGAGAATCCGGTGGACCGGAAGCTGATCAGCAACTTCGCTGATCTCGCCTGTATCTTCGGAGCGAAGGTCTGCATCGAAGGAATCGAGACGGAGGGTATGAAGAACATCCTGAGGAGTTTCCATGTGGAAAGCTTCCAGGGTTACTATTACGCGAAGCCGCTCCTGCTCGACCAGTTCTTCCTGTGGGATGACGGGCGGACTGTGTAAGGAGACAAGACGGAGGAGGAATATGGGAAGCAGGAAGATAATCTGCGCGGGACATGTATGCGTTGACATCACGCCCTCGGTCCCGGACTTTGGAAAGAGCAGGATTGAGGAGGCGCTGTCCCCCGGGAAGCTGATCCAGGTCGGCAGGGCGTCGGTTTCGGTGGGCGGGAGTGTCTCGAACACCGGGCTCGGGCTGAAGGTGCTGGGGGCAGACGTTTCGCTGATGGGGAAGATCGGAAAGGATGCCTTCGGGGAGCTGATCCTGAAGGAGTTTCGCAGGTACGGAGCGGACGACGGTCTGATCGTCCAGGAGGAGGACGCGACCAGCTACACGGTGGTGATCGCGATTCCCGGGATCGACCGGATCTTCCTGCACCATTCCGGGGCTAATGACACCTTCTGCGTCAGCGACATCCCATGGGAGAAGGTGAAGGGGGCGGCGCTGTTTCATTTCGGGTACCCGCCGATTATGAGGGCATTCTATGAGAGGGACGGCGAGGAGACGGTCCGGCTTCTGGCGAAGGTGAAGGAGATGGGCATTGCATCGTCGCTTGACCTTGCGGCGGTGGATCCGGATTCTGACGCGGGAAAGCAGGACTGGAAAAAAGCTCTTGAGCGCTGCCTTCCGCTGACGGATTTCTTCTGTCCGAGCATTGAGGAGCTGTGCTGGATGCTGGACGGGGAGCGTTTCGCTTCGTGGAAGGAGAGGGCAGGCGGAAGAGATGTCACGACCGTACTGGACGTGGAGGGCGATATCCGTCCCCTCGCGGAGAAATGCATGGAGCTCGGATGCAAGGTGCTCCTGTTAAAGTGCGGCGCGCCGGGGATGTATCTGAAGACCGCGGGCAGGGAGGTGCTGGATCAGATTCCTTCCGCGGCCGGCCTGGACAGTGCCCTGTGGGCGGACCAGGATTTCTTTGAGAAAAGCTATAAACCCGCGAAGGTCCTCTCCGGGACGGGCGCGGGAGACACCAGCATCGCGGCGTTTCTGAAGGCGGTGCTGGACGGATATGATCCCCGGATGGCGATGCATCTTGCCGCCGGTACCGGAGCCTCCTGTGTGGAGGCGTACGATGCGCGCAGCGGGCTGAGAAGTTTCGAAGAGCTGGAGGAGAAGATCCGTTCAGGCTGGGAGAAGGCCTGAGCGGCGCGTATTCCGGCAGACAATATAGTGGAATGCATATATCACGGTGAACTCTGACAGATCGACAGCAGATTTCATCCGCGGGTATAAGGCAGGGAAACAACAATGAATGGAGGTAACCAAGAATGAAAAAAAGAATCTCTGTAACAATGACAGCTGTCCTGGCGGCGGGAATGCTTCTTCCGGCGGGAGTTTCGTCTGCGGCAGCAGCAGAAGACGGACTTCTCCGTTCTGCGGTTCTGTATGACATGACCACGATGGACGTGGCAAAGACGACGGACGACTATATGGTTCCGCTGAATGTCTTCGACCGCCTGTTCGAAACCAGGATGGTGGACGGAACCGCTCAGGAAGTCGGAAGCCTCTGCACGGATTATTCGGTGAGCGACGACGGCCTGACCTACGACTTCACGATTCGTGACGATGTCGTGTTCTCGAACGGAAACGCGCTGACCGCTTCCGATGTTCAGTATACCTTCGAGCGTCTTCTGAAGATGGGCCAGGAGAACATGGATATTCCGGAGGAGGTTGTCGGCGCCGGGGATGTAGAGAGCGGGGCCGCCGATACACTTGAGGGGTTTGACGTGAAGGACGACCAGCATTTTTCCATCACCCTGCAGAAGCCGAACGCCGGATTCATCGCGGAGCTTTCGGCGCCGGCCATGTCAATCGTGGACGCGGAGACGATGGAGAGCGTAAAGAATTTCGGCTCCGACCCGAAGGATACCATCGGATCAGGCCCCTATGTGGTGACAGAGTGGGAGGCAAATGACCACTACACACTGGAATACAACCCGAAGTACTGGGGGGATGAGCCGACGGTGAAAAAGGTGATCATCCAGGTGATCCCGGATGTCAGCACCCAGAACCTGATGTTCCAGAACGGTGAACTGGATCTGATTGACCTGATGAATCTGGACAGCGCCATCGTGGAGTCCACCTACAAGACCGTCTACGCGGATCAGGTCGTCAGTACCCCGAAGGTCGGACTGACTTATCTGACCTTCAATGAGAACCAGAAATATCTGAAGGATGCCAATGTGCGCAAGGCGATCTCCATGGCGATTGACGTTGACGCGATCATCGATGGCATCTACTATGGCAACGCTGTCCGTGAGCACGGGATCATCCCGACCGGAATCTGGGCACACAACGACAGCTTTGAGGGCTATTCCTATGATCCGGACGCAGCGAAGGCGCTGCTGAAAGAGGCAGGATATAAGGACGGCGAGATCTCATTCGAGATCGCGATGGACAGCGGAACCTCGGACGGGAACATCAAGCTGATCGGCCAGTTCATCAGCGAGGCGCTGAAGGATATCGGGATCAACGCCAATATCAAGAGCTATGACCACGCGGCCTGGCTGGATCTGCGCAGCAGCGGCGAGATGGATTCCTTCCTGGCAAGCTGGGGCATGGATTACAATGACCCGGCGAACATCATGTACACTTTCTTCGGGAATGAGAAGAATACAAAGCAGAGAAGTCTGAACTATCCGGATAAGGAAACAATGGATCGTGTTGCCGGAGCCTCCGCGATCATCGATGATTCGGAGCGTGAGGCCGAGTACCAGGCGCTGGAGGAGAAGCTGATTGGTGATGACTGTGTGTGGTGCAGCCTGTTTGCGATACTGCACCTGTACTGCATGGGCGACCGTGTGGAGAGCTTTACGCCGCACTGGGCCGGCTTCTCGAATTACTACGCGTCTGACGTGGTACTGAAATAATGCTGCGCAATGCACTTTCGCGCCTCCTCCAGTCCATCCTTGTGCTTCTGGGGGTGGCGCTTCTGATCTTTCTCATGCTGCGGATCATCCCCGGCAATCCGATTGCCGTCCTGATGGGCGAGCACGTGGATATTGCCGTGATCGAGCGGATGACGAAGGAACTCGGGCTTGACCAGCCGGTCCTTATCCAGTTTGGAAGATACATTCTGGGAGCTTTGAAAGGGGATTTCGGAACCAGTTATTCCCTCGGAAAGAGCGTCTCATCTCTTATTGCGGCCGCTTTCCCCAACACGCTTGTCCTGGCGCTTCTGGCGGCTGTCTTTGCGTGGGTTCTCGGGATTGTCTGCGGCATCATCGCGGCGGTGAAGAAGAATTCCATTCCGGACCGCATATTTATGGCGGGATCCCTGCTTGGGGTTTCCATGCCCGTATTCATGACAGCAATGCTGCTGCAGTATTTTCTGGCCTATAAACTGAAGCTGTTTCCGATCTCGGGAACAGCAGGCTGGACCGCGTTCATCCTGCCCGCAATCGCGCTGGGCTGGAACAGCGCGGGTTCGGTTGCGCGGCTTGTGCGCTCTACCCTCCTGGAGGTTCTCGAGGAGGATTACATCGATACTGCCCGGGCCAAAGGCCGGGGGCAGATGGGTGTTCTTATGGTTCATGCGCTTCGAAACGCCATGCTGCCGGTTATCACGATGATGGCCATCCAGCTCTCCGGTCTTCTTTCCGGCGCGGTTATCACCGAGACAGTGTTTTCGATTAACGGCATCGGACGCCTGGCTGTCCAGGCAATCTCCGCCAGGGACATCCCGCTTCTCCAGGGGACAGTTCTGTTTTCCTCGGCGATTGTGATTATCGGCAATTTCCTTGCGGACTCCCTTTACAACGTACTGGATCCCAGGATCAGAAGGGAGGCCTGAGCCATGTTTTCAAGCAAGTCCCGGAAGATTGTAAGGGATTACGAAAAACGCTTAATAGAACAGACAGCGCCAGGTGAGCACGGCGGGGACGGAAAGCAGCCGGATCCGGGGAAATCCGGAAAGGGCAGCCGGGAGGAATTTCTCAGAAGCCAGATCGGGGAAGAGGAGAACTTCTTTACGATGCTGCGGCGCCTGGTGAAGGAGAACAAGCTCGCGGTCTTCTCCGCAATTGTAATCCTGCTGTTTATCCTGGCGGCGATCTTCGCCCCGTTCCTGACGAAGTACAGCTACAGCCAGATGGATCTCAGAAACCGGCTTTCCCCTCCCTCGGCGGAGCACCTGCTCGGAACCGACGCGGCCGGCAGAGATGTCCTGACCAGGCTTCTGTACGGCGCCCGCGTCTCTCTGCTGACAGGTGTGGTCCCGACCATCATGAGCATGCTGATCGGCGCGATTCTGGGCGTGATCTCGGGATCCTACGGGAAAGTGACGGATATGGTGATCATGCGTCTGGCGGACATCATGCTCGCGTTCCCGTCGATGCTGCTGGCGATGGTCATCATGTATACGCTCGGAGGCGGGCTGATCAATGTCTTTCTCACACTGGCCCTTGTAAACTGGGCGAGTGTTTCGAGGGTTGTGCGCTCTCAGACGCTGCAGCTTCGGCAGATGGAGTTTGTGGAGGCAGCCCGGGTCATGGGGGTATCCAGGGCGAAGATTCTCTTCCGGCATCTGCTTCCGAACTGCCTGCCGACGCTGATCGTGCTGTTTACGCTGAATGTGCCCTCGGCAATCCTCACCGAGAGCAGCCTCAGCTTTCTCGGTCTCGGTGTCCAGCCGCCGGCCGCTTCCTGGGGCCTGATGGTCAACGAAGGACGGCAGTATCTGTACACTGCACCCTGGGTGAGCCTGGCGCCGAGCGTGGCGATCATGATTATCGTGCTCTCGTTCAACTTCCTCGGAGACGGACTGCGGGATGTGCTGGATCCTCACTTAAAGAAGTAGATTTATACTGGTTAACCTTAGCGATTTCCAAGCGTCAGCGCCGGAAAGCGCTTAGTTTAACCGCATATACCGCGGTTTTGGGCATGAG
>ONVT01000042.1 GCA_900321365.1 uncultured Eubacteriales bacterium
GGCGTTGTGAAGCATTTCAGGCTGAAAATCGTATTGACGGTAATTCTTGCCGCCGCATTCGTGGCTGCTTTCAGCTGGATTGTGACGTGGCAGAATTATCAGAAGCTTTCCGGGGAAGTCTCACAGGAAAAACAGCTGACCCGGGACGCAGTCAACTATACATTGAATAATCTGGCGGAATCATGGGACGATTATGAAGCGAAGATCTCGAACCGGTATCAGGTGGAGCCTGTCTTTTCGGCTCTTGCGCTTCGCAATATCGACGATGACGGAAACGCGCTGGAAGACGCCCGTCTGGAGACCGGCACCGTGGTCAGCATCCGGGACGGCAAACTGTCCGGATCCGGCAGGGCCGAACGCAGGCTCGGCCTGGACGCGTCCCTGTTCAGGGGAAAAACCGGATCCTTTGCTGCGCCGAACGAGCCGACGACCCTCGTTGTGTACAGCAGGATCGGGGATTCCTCCGACTATTATGTCGAATGGTATGAAGATACTGTGCTTTATGATGTCGTGGAGGAAAACATCAATGTCCCCGTGATCCTGAAGAGGATAGAGATCGCCTATGATGTACCGGCCATATTTGTATCCTGTGACCGGGACAGCGGAGAGATCACCGGCATCCTTTACAGGAATGACCGGTACTTCCCGGACTGCGAAAACCTGGAGGATCTTGGAATTACCCGGGAAGACCTGGAGCAGAATGACGCCCAGGCATCCGGGACTCTCACTGTTGGGGATGTCAGTTACACTTATGTATCAGGAAAATCCGCGCTGCCCTGCGGGTATGTGATCCTGCTGGAACCTGTACCGGATCTGTTTGCAAAGGCGTTCGGTCAGGCAGGATATATGATCGCGGCCCTGATTGTCTTTCTGACGACGCTCCTTGTTTCGGGCTTCTCCCTCTATTCCTATGTCCACAACAATATCCTTACCCCGGAAGAGGAAAAGAATTATGAGCCGTCTCATGTGCGTTCGATCGCGACACTCTTCGGGATACTCGGAATCGTCGTGATCGCGGTCCTGGGCATGTTCATCTACGCGCTGAACGCTCTGTATGACGATTCCGTCAGAGGCAGGGTGCGCCTTGACATGATGGATGACAGCATTTCCATGTACGCGGAGAAGTACAGCCAGAACATGCAGTCCTTCCATGATATCTATCTGGAATACGGAAACCACATTGCGCAGTTTCTTGACACCTATCCTCAGCTGCGGGATCCGGAGGTGCTCACGACGCTGGCGGAGAGTATATCCGCCTCTTCCATTACACTGTATGACTCGGACGGATGCGAAACCGTTAGCAGCGGTCCCTGGGTCGGCCTTGAGCTGGGCACGGATCCGGATACGTCGACGTACGATTTCAGGAGGATCCTGAAAGGGGTGTCGGATATCATCCATGACCCGGAGGTTGATGAGGTGACCGGGCTGTATGAGATGAGACTGGGAATCCGGATCCGGGATGAGGAGAATCCGGACCGGTACGGGGTGATGCTGCTGAGCGTGGATCTCCCCGAGCTGACAAATCATGATATCGATCCGGAAAAGGCTGTCCGGCAGATCCTGGAAAACCTTTCCGATTCGGAGACGGACCTGTGGGCTGCCGACGCGAAGACCGGCAGAATTCTTGTTTCCGGAAATAAAGAGCTGGAGGGGAAAAAAATCACGGATATTGGACTTGACGAGTCGGATCTGAAAGGATCCCTGATCAAATCGGTTAAGAGTGAAGAGAGAGATTCCTTTGTCACATCGGTTTCCATGGAAACGCCTGAAATACTTGAATGGACAGGCGCTCACGACGGTATTATTGCGTATTACAGAGGGCCGAAAACGCAGTTCGTCTCCGGGATGCTCTTACTCGCGCTCACCGGCTGTATCCTTTTCTGTGTAATATATGCTGTCCTTTCCCTGATTATCCTCTCCGGATACACGGAGGATTTCTTCAACTCCTATAAACATGTGAAGGGGGACGGGGATAGTCCGGGCAGAAAGAGAGGGCCGCTACGCAGGGCGCTTGCCGCGATTTCACCCGTCAGGAGAGGGCTGATTGCGATGGAGATTGTGACGGCAGTTTTCCTGCTGGAGATGATGCCTGTTGTGAATTCATCCTCCTCTCTTGTGCGGAACACGGTCTATTACTATATCTCCGCAGGTGACTGGGAGAGAGGCTTCAACCTGTTTTCGATCGCCGCGATTCTGACCCTCCTGTCAAAGGTTGTGCTGGTTGTGATCGGACTGCGTCTTCTTATTGGCGTCTGTGCCTCTTTCTCCGGACCAAAGGGGAAGACGATCTTCCGCCTTCTGTCGAATGTAATATTGTATGTGGCCCTGTTCTTCTTCCTCATCAAGGCGTTCGAATACCTTGGATTCAGTCCGACGGCGATCGCGGCCGGAATGGGATCCCTGGCACTTGCGATTTCCCTGGGCGCGCAGAATTTTGTCGCGGATATCTTTGCCGGCCTGACATATGTGTTTGAGGGAACGTTCCATGTCGGGGACCATGTTGAGGTTGTGGTAATGGGAAGCCCGGCTTATCAGGGAAGAGTGGTGGAGGTCGGCGTCCGCTGCATAAAGGTGCTGACTTCTGAAGGCGATGTGATCACCTGCGGCAACAGGGATATCAGGACGATAACGAACAGTACGCAGATGAACTCCCGCGTCACCTGTGAGGTGGATGTCTCCTCCAATTATCCCGCGGATGAGATCGAACAGATGCTCAGAGCGGAGCTTCCCGGAATCGGGCGGACAGACAGGCGGATCCTGAGCGGCCCCGTCTACAACGGAGTCACCGGGATCGGCATGGGGATCATGACGCTGTCTGTCAGCGCGGAGTGCAGCGAGGAGAATATCTCCTATGTAAGGGACAAACTCAACGTCTCCCTGCAGCGGATCTTCCGGGAGCATGGTTACAGCATATGAGGCCATTGTTCAGGAAGAGATTGTTTTTTGTTGCATAAGAGGTGTGAAACTGGCATAATTCAGGACAGAAGGCAGCAATGCCCAAGAACGTATGCATGTGTTGTGCGGCTGTTCGGAATACCGTGGAAACAGGAGGTTATATATGCTATTTCAGGCACTGGAAAAAATCAAACAGCAGACGATAATCTCGTCGGTTCTGTTGATGATACTCGGTCTGCTGATGCTGATCATCCCTGTCCGGCATGACCAGATACTGGTTGAAGTGCTGGGCTATATCATGATGCTGGTGGGAGGCGTCATGATCTGGGACTTTATCGCCGGAAACAAGAGGATTATGGATTATGTTTTCTTTGTGATCGCTCTGCTTCTGAATCTGCTGGGATTGTATATCCTTTTGTCGGGAAATGATATCCTGAAGGTGCTCAGTGTGCTTTTCGGTATTCTGATGATTGTTGACGGAGTACACAGTTCGCTACACGCGGTGCTG
Source organism: uncultured Eubacteriales bacterium (assembly GCA_900321365.1). Next base: position 3,404 of record ONVT01000042.1, read on the forward strand.
TATGCCCGGCGCGCGGGGAGAAAATGGTGGTGGATCCTGCTGATTCTGAGCGTCTCGCTTGTGCTGGCAGGAATCATCATCTTCCAGAATCCGTGGTTTCCGGAAGAACATTCCTTCCTGAAGGTGATCGGAGGAGTCACGATCTATGCGTCTGCGGTGGGCATTATCCGGCTGATCCTGGTCTGGCCGCTTAAGGCGAAATAAGGAGGGCCCTGCGATGAGTGAGAAGAGGAACAGGAAAAAACTGCCTGAGGAGAAGGAACAGATGAAGGATACGAACCAGCTGGAAGAGGA
>ONVT01000134.1 GCA_900321365.1 uncultured Eubacteriales bacterium
GGGCTCCTTTCTCAATTCCATACCACATGCTATAATCCTCCTGATAGAACAGATGGATACAGGAGCAAAACAATGTGCGAGACGAAAAAGAACCTTGCGAATTCTTATTGTAATTGATGCCCCTGCGATTCGATGATTGTTACTCTTAAAAGGACTGATTTGATAATGACAGATTATTTTGCTGAGAACCTGCAGCGTCTGCGCATGGAGAATGGTTATACGCAGCAGCAGCTTGCAAAGCTGGTCTGTGTTGACCGATCCAGTGTTGCCCGATGGGAGAATGGAAGCCGGGTACCGGATCTGATCCTGCTTACCCGGCTTGCCCGATGCCTTGGTGTGGGTCCTTCTGAATTATTGAAAGAAAACGATCTGAAGACAAGCACGGCCGGTTCAGAATCATATGTACCTGTTATCATCATGGTTGATGATGAGAGAACCATTCTTAACGGGAATATGAGCATCGTCAATGAGGTCGTACCTGATGCTGAGATTACAGGATTTTCAAAACCATCTGAAGCGCTGCGTTTTATCCAGTCCAATCATGTTGACCTTGCTTTTCTGGATATTGCGATGGGAAAGACCTCCGGGATCAGCCTTTGTGAACAGATGACAGAAATCAACCCCAGGCTGAATGTGGTATTTCTGACAGCATATCCTGAATATTCCCTTCGATCATGGGATACAAATGCGTGTGGGTTTCTTGTAAAGCCTTTGGTTCCTGAAGATATAAAAAAGCAATTGACCAAGCTGCGGTATCCGGTCAGAGGACTGACATCGATTGGGTAAGAAGAAAATGAATAACGAGACTATCATTATCATCAATTTATCCATCGGTGCGGCCGGGCTGATTCTTTCCCTGGTGGCTATCTTATTGATTGCTTTCTCCAGGATCATAGAGGTACATATCCGACATCATCTGAGTGGACTGTTTATCATAATGGCTCTGTATTTTATTGCCATCATTGTCAGCTACTATACCACGATAGAAATGGAAGCCTCCCTCATGGAGTGGAGCACGTTCTTCTTCTCGTTATTCTCGTCAATGATGCTGCTGATACTGACCAGCATGATCCTTTACTCGACAGGGGAAAGCCATCGAATTAATGGGCTGAGCATAAGTGTATCTGTTTTATGGGTGGCCTATGTGGGAATGCTGGTCTCAACATTTTTCTCGCCTGCATTTTACAGTATCAGCGAGAAAGGGGAGTATGAACGCGGTCCGTGGTACCCTCTTCTGCTTTTTCCGCCGGTTCTGATCATGCTGCTGAACTTATGGGGGATGTGGAGAGGAAGAAAGAAACTGAATCGCAAACAGATATGGGCATACCAGCTGTTTATACTGATTCCGCTTTTTTCCATGCTGGTCCAGATGTTTTATTCCGGTATTCTGGCGACAGCGCTGGGGATTATGCTCGGAGCAGTAGCACTGTTTTATTTTGTCCTGAAAGATCAGGAAGACAGATTTATTCAAATGACAGAAGAGAATTCCGAGAGGAAATTTGATATCAGGATCCTGCAGATCCGGCCGCATTTTATCTATAATGTCATGAGCAGCATCTACTATATTATTGATGAGGATCCTGGCAAAGCCCGGGAAGTGGTCCGTGATTTTTCTATCTACCTCAAGAAAGCTTTTCAGTCTATCAGCAGCCAGGAGCAGGTGGCTTTTGCGGAGGAACTGGAACATACAAGGGCATATCTGTCCGTAGAGATGGCGCGGTTTGCCGATCAGCTTAATGTGACATATGACACGCCATATATCGATTTCAAACTGCCGCCGCTGACACTTCAGCCGGTGGTAGAGAACGCGGTAAAACACGGAATGGATCCGGAGATCGACAGTCTGAATATCACGATTCGCACCAGTCATCCTGAAGGCTTCAACGAGATAACAGTCGAGAATGACGGACAGAGTTTTGAGCCTCCTCTGAATATAGAGGAGGGAATTGGCCTGTCAAATATAAGCGATCGTCTGAAGAGAATGTGTAAGGGTGAACTGTCTGTGACGGAAAGAGAAGGCGGGGGCACAGTGGTAACCATACGCATACCGGAAACAAAGTAATCTTTCTGACAGGGCTTAACGGCTCCTCCTGTTCATTCGCTGAAGAATATCGATTCGTCCCCGGAGTTGGCAGTCTGGAATACAAAACATGAGTTCACGGATTCATTTATCAGAGCATTTTACATACAGGAAACTTCTGCGGTTTGCACTGCCGTCCATTGTGATGAATCTGTTCACTTCCCTCTACATTATCGTGGACGGATTCTTTGTCGCTAACTATGCGGGAAAGACGGAGTTCGCGGCTGTCAACCTGATCATGCCCGTACTGAATATCCTCGGAACGACTGGCTATATGTTCGGAGTAGGAGGCAGTGCGCTGATTGCAAAGACTCTGGGGGAAAAGAATCCAGACCAGGCGAACCGTCTGTTTTCCCTGATCGTTCTTGTGACTTCCTGTCTGGGCGTTATGATGCTGGTGCCTGGTTTCATCTTCATGCCCCGGATCACAGCCATGCTGGGCGCAGAAGGGAAACTCCTTGAAGACAGTGTACTGTACGGGCGGATTTTTATTCTGGCTCTGCCTGCATGGATATGGGTGTATGAGTTCCAGCTTTTCTTTGTCACTGCTGAAAAACCGGGACTGGGGCTTGCCGTCACAGTATGTGCCGGACTTTGTAATGCTGCGTTGGATGCGCTTTTTATCATCGGCTTTCAGTGGGGACTTGCGGGTGCGGCGGCTGCCTCGGCATTCACCCAGATTGTAGGGGGTGTGTTTCCGCTTGTTTACTTCAGTCGAAGAAATAACAGTCTCCTCAGGCTGGTAAAGCCTGTATGGGATGGCAGGTCACTTGTAAAATGCTGCACAAACGGATCTTCGGAATTCATGGCGGAAGCCGCAGCGTCTGTTGTAGGGCTCATCTACAATGTGCAGCTGCTTAAGTATGTGGGAGAGGACGGGGTTGTCATTTACGGACTGTTAATGTATGTCAGCCTGATCTTTTCTGCCATATTCGTAGGGTATTCTAATGGGACAGGACCGATATTCAGCTATCATTACGGCGCACAGAATCAGGGGGAACTCAGGAATCTGAGAAAAAGAAGCCTGATGATCATCTCTGTCACATCCGTCATGATGTTTGTTATCTCTGAAGTAATTGCCCGTCCGTTTTCCGCCTTGTTCCTGCAGGACGCAACTAAGCTGCTGCCGGATGCCGTACACGCGTTTCGGATCTTCTCTGTTGCATACCTGTTCACTGGAATGGCTGTTTTCTGCTCGGCTTTCTTTACCGCCCTGAACAATGGGCAGGTATCGGCGCTGATATCCTTTTTACGGACGTTTGTGTTTGAGCTTGGGGCTGTACTCATGCTCCCGGTGCTGCTTGGAGTGGACGGAATCTGGTATTCTGTTGTATTTGCAGAGTTGATGGCAGCTGCCACCGGGATCATATTTATGGTTGTTCTGAGGAGGAAGTATCACTATTAACGGAATACAAACAGACAGGTCCTGAGGCTGAAGTGTTCCTGACCGCTTCCCTGTCAGAAATGAATCCATCCAAATGCTTCCGCTACAGAACTGACCAGGATGATTATCACAAAAAACGGGCAGATATATCGGATCATAAAGCGGAAGACTTTTCTTCTGCGGAAAGGTGCCCCGCCCAGGGTCACCTCCTCATCCACCCGGTTCAGTCCCATGCGTCTTGTTACATACAGACAGATCGCCAGAGCAGCAATCGGCATCATGACAGAGTTGGTAAGGAAATCGAAGAAATCCAGGAATTGCATCCCGAGGATTTTAACAGCTGCGAGAGGGCCGTAGCCAAGACAGGAAAGCAGTCCCAGAGCAATCATGATTATTCCGGTCATCACTGCGCTTATGCCGCGGCTCCAGCGGAATTCGTCCGAAAAAGTGGCAACCACGCTCTCGGTCAGCGCTATGGCGCTGGTGAGGGCAGCGAACAGAACCAGAAGAAAGAACAGAATGCCGATCAGCCTGCCGGCTCCCATGCTTTCAAAGATCTTAGGCATTGTGACAAACATCAGGGAAGGCCCTTTATTAAGCGCTTCTGCGTCTCCTCCGGAGAAGGCAAAAACTGCGGGGATGATCATCAGGGCGGCCATGACTGCAATGCCTGTATCGAACAGTTCCACCTGCATGGTGGAATCGTCTATGGAAACATCCTTTTTCATGTAGGATCCAAAAGTAATCAGAATTCCCATGGCAATCGACAGGGAGTAAAACATCTGTCCCATTGCCGTAGCAACTGTCTTCCATGAAAAATGCCTGAAATCCGGGATCAGGAAGTAACGGACACCTTCCAGAGCGCCTGGCCTGGAAACAGAATAGATGCAGATGAATACGGCAAGTACCACAAGTACCGGCATCATAATCCGCGATACCCGCTCAATCCCGTTTTTGACGCCCATGAAGACAATGATAAGAACCAGAGCCGCAAAGACTGCAAACCACAATACGGTCTGAGGACCGTTCGTGATGAAGTCTGTGAAGAAAGAATCCGCTGCAACCTTCTTAAGATCCGTAAAGAGAAAGGCATACAGGTACTTACAGACCCAGCCCCCGATTACAGAGTAATAAGGAACGATCAGCATGGGGATGATGGCATTGATCCAGCCGCCGGCAGTATCTGTACGGGATTTTCCAAACATCCTGAATGCGCCGACCGGGCTTTTCCCGGTCTTGCGTCCGATCGCGGTTTCGGCGATGATCATGGTATATCCAAAGGTCAGTGCCAGCACAATGTAAACCAGCAGGAACATTCCGCCGCCATATTTCGCGGCAAGATAAGGAAAGCGCCAGATGTTTCCCAACCCCACCGATGCACCTGCTGCCGCGAGTATATATCCCAGTTTACCGGAAAAAGAGCCTCTGTTATCTGCGTCCATTATCCCATCCTCCTTTTTCCAGGATTCCGTTCATCTGCCTGGATTATCATATTATACTGAAAATCGGACACGGATGCCATAGCAGAGAGGATCCCGTAACAGTGCAGCAGGAAGCCCCGCGAAATCGGTGAAAAAGACAAGCAGATTCGGAAGTTATTTCTTTACAGTGCCTGAGCTGTGAGTGGAATTTGAGAGTCTCATTTGATATAATACAGTCGTTTTGCTGAAATAAATACCATGACGTTGATTGAATAATGAATTACAGTGCTAAGGCCCGCCACCGGCCCGGGAACCGTCCCGGTGGCGGGCCTTAGCACTGTGACTATGACCATACATGTGCAGATGACTTTTCCCGGATGGGTAGTCAGAATCGGAATAATCCTGTATAACAGAACATAGAAATTACAGTACGGATGCGTCTTCCTTTGACACAACGACTGTGCTGAAGAAAGACGAACAGAAAACTCACATAATCGGGTGATGAGGAGTACCGTTTATGGAAAGATACCGCTTTTCGGAAAAAGAACAGGCCCTCATGGAGAGTATGGACGTACCCTTTGCCGTGTTCCAGCTCGTTGAGCAGAGGATCGTTACCATAGTCGTTACCAGAGGTTTCTGCGCCCTGGTGGGCTCCATGGATCGTGAGAAGGTATACGCCGCCATGGACCATGACACCTTCAGGAACGTCCATCCTGATGATATTGCTCGGCTCGGAAACGCTGTGTATCTCTTTATGAAGAACGGAGGCAGGCTTGAGTCGGTATACCGTCTGAGGAATGCAGACGGGCCGGGGTATCGTGTCATCCATGCGTACGGACAGCATATGTACATGGATACAGGCGTCCGCCTTGCCCAGATCTGGTATGCCGATGAAGGGATCTACAGTGAGGAGAGAAACCAGGGAAGATGGGAGCTGAGCGAGTCGCTTGGCAACGCCATCCATGAGGAGAGCATTCTGCGGGCCAGCTATTATGACTATCTGACCGGCCTCCCGAGCATGACTTATTTCTTTGAGCTGGCGGAAGCCAGCAAACAGGCCATCAGGGAAAAGGGGGATAATCCCGCGCTGCTGTACATGGATTTCAGCGGCATGAAGTTCTATAACACGAGGCACGGTTTCGCGGAAGGCGACAAGCTGCTCAGGGCTTTTTCGAGAATCCTCATCCGGATATTCGGCGTCGAGCGCTGCTGTCGGATCGGCGCAGATCATTTTGCGGTGCAGACGGAGGAGACGGGGCTTGAGGAGAAGATCCGGCAGATGTTCGAGGAATGTCGTCAGATGAATGAAGGAAGTACGCTTCCCCTGCATGTCGGCGTCTATCCGAGACAGACGGAGAGCGTACATACCAGCGTTGCCTGTGACCGGGCGAAGCTTGCCTGCAACTCGCTCAGAGGTACTTATGGAATGGCGGTGAACTATTACAGCCAGGACCTGAACGACGACGCTGAGAAGAGGCAGTATATCATCGAAAACATCGACAGGGCGATCGAAGAGGGATGGATCCAGGTGTATTACCAGGCGATCATCCGGGTTGCAAATGACCGCGTATGTGACGAGGAGGCCCTGTCCCGCTGGATTGACCCGGTCAGGGGATTCCTGTCGCCGGCTGACTTTATTCCCGCGCTGGAGGAATCGAAGCTTATCTATAAGCTGGATCTGTATGTGGTGGAACAGGTTCTTGAGAAGATCAAAAAGCAGGGTGAAGTGGGAATCTATGTGATTCCCCAGTCCGTGAACCTTTCGCGCTCTGATTTCGAAAGCTGCGACATTGTCGAGGAGATCTGCCGCCGCGTGGATGAAGCGGGGGTTGACCGGTCTCTGCTGACCATTGAGATCACGGAGAGTGTCATCGGAAGCGATTTCGAGTTCATGAAGGCACAGGTGGAGAGATTCCAGGAGCTGGGCTTTTCGGTCTGGATGGATGACTTTGGCAGCGGCTATTCCTCGCTGGACGTGCTGCAGAGCATCCACTTTGACCTGATCAAGCTGGATATGCGTTTCATGCAGCAGTTCGACAGCTCTGACGAATGCAGGGTCATACTGACCGAGCTTGCCAGGATGGCTGCCGGTCTCGGCGTAGAAACCGTATGCGAGGGCGTGGAGAAGCTTGAGCAGATCGAATTCCTGCGGGAGATCGGATGTACGAAGGCACAGGGCTTTTTGTACGGCAGGCCGACGCCGTTTTCGGAGCTTCTCAAGTTACATGAAAGCGGTGTAGACATGCGTTTTGAGAATCCGGATGAAACGGAATACTATACCACGCTGGGCCGCATCAATCTGTACGATATGGCGGTCGTCGCCCGTGAGAGCGGCGATTCTCTCCGCCAGTATTTCGATACCCTGCCGATGGCCATCCTGGAGGTAAATGACAGCAGGGTACAGTACATCCGCTGTAACAAGTCCTACCGCGACTTTATGAAGCGCGTTTTCGGGATTACCCTGACGGAGCATGTACTGGATACCTCCGCTCTGCTCGTCGGGCATGGCGCCGCCTTCACGGGGGCAATCCAGCGTTGCAGCAGGGACGGCAACCGAGCCATCATCGATGAGCCGATCGATGAAAAGACGACAGTCCATACGTTTATCCGCCGGATCGCGGTCAACCCCGTAACGGGTACGGCGGCAGTCGCGGTGGCTGTCCTGGCGGTTCTGGAGCAGGAGCAGGGAGACACCGGGGCCAGCTTTTCTGACTTTTCAAGAGCATTGTCCTCTGACTACATCAACCTCTATTATGTGGATATCGAATCGGAGCAGTTCATCGAATATACGCCCGACGCCAGTCGTGAGGGAGTGGCCGCCCTGCGCCGCGGCGTGGACTTCTTCGGCGCCAGTGCAAAAGACGCGAAGCTGTTCCTCTACAAAGAGGACAAGGAAGCTTTCATCAAGGCGTTTACCAGAGAGAACGTGCTCCGTACGATAGACGAACACGGCGCCTTCACGCTTACCTACCGCCTGCTTATGGAAGAAAAACCCGTCTATGTACAGATGAAAGCGGTGCGCATGCAGTCAGATAAAACGCACATCATCGTCGGTGTCAGCAATGTAGACTCCTACATGCGGCAGAGGGAAGCGATTGCGAGACTGCAGGCAGAGCGGATTACCTACTCGCGGATCAACGCGCTTACAAAAGGGTTTATATGTATCTACACGGTTGATCCGGAAACGGGCCGTTATGTGGAGTACAGCGCGACACGCGATTACGCCGGACTCGGACTGCCCAGGGAGGGTGATGATTTCTGGACACAGTCCCGGATCGAAAGCACCAGGCATGTATTTCCGGAGGATGTCGGGAAGTTCCAGACTCAGCTGACACGGGAAAACGTGATGGAGGAGATTGAAAAGAAAGGCGTCTTCTCCCTGCAGTACAGGATGGTAATGGATGGCGGCCCGAAGTATGTTACCTTGCAGGCCGCGCTGGTCGTTGAGCAGGACGGCCCGCAGCTTGTCATCGGCGTGAACAATGTCGATGACCTGGTACGGCGCGAGCTGGAATATGAAAACAGGCTCAAAGAGGCCGGGAGCAGCTTATAACGATAAAACCCCGGAGGTAGACTGAAGTGTACGTTCATAAACGGATGAAACGGGTGGCGGCGATCTTCCTTCTTTTCGGCCTTGCCGCGCTCATGGCAGTGCCGTCTGCTTTGCGTGCGGAGGAGACGGAATCACAGGAGGCGGATCAGAAGGATCAGAAAGTTGTGCGTGTCGGCTGGTTTGATTCGACTTTCTGTTACTGGGATTCGTTCGGGAGACGCTGCGGCATCGACTACGAATACCGGTCCAGGATCTCCGCCTACACCGGATGGACCTATGAGTATGTGGAGGACAGCTGGTCAAACCTGTTTCAGATGCTCAAAGACGGTCAGATCGATCTGCTCAGCGACGTCTCCTTCAAGCCGGAGCGCACTGAGTTCATGCTCTTTCCCGATCTGCCCATGGGGTCAGAGTCCTACTACATCTATATTGACACACAGAACAGGGAGATTACCTCGGACAATCTCTCGTCCTTCGACGGTAAGCGAATCGGTGTCAATCAGGGCAGCATCCAGGAGGGCTTTCTGAAGGACTGGGCGCAGAAAAACGGCGTCAACATTGAAGTTGTCCCGCTGTCGGTGGAAGAAGATGAGTCCATGGACATGGTTGCGGAGGGGGAACTTGACGGGTATGCTTCCGTCTTCACCTTCAGCGCCGAGTATAAGACAGTACCTATCTGCAGGATCGGTTCATCGGACTACTTCTATGCCGTCAACAAGAACAGGCCGGATCTGCTCGCGGAGCTGAACATGGCACTGGCCAGTATTCAGGATGAGGATCCGTATTTTAATCAGAGGTTATCAGAGGAACGTCTGTACAACACAAGGACAAACGCGTTCCTGACGCCGAACCAGGAGGACTGGCTTAAGGAACATGGTGTCATCCGTGTCGGGTACCAGGAGGATTATCTTCCTTTCTGTGAGACTGACAGAAAGACCGGGGAACTGACCGGCGCGCTCAAGGATTACCTTGCCCATGCCGAAAACAGCTTAAGGAGCACGGACGTCAGGTTTGAGGCAGTCCCTTACTCTTCTGTGGAGACGGCGCTCGAAGCGATGAAAGCAGGAGAGATCGACTGTGTTTTCCCGGTCTACCTGAGCTCTTATGATGCCGACGAGATGGGCGTGCGGCTGACTAATCCGGCGATGAAGACCGAGATGAACGCATGCTTCAGGACTTCGGAAAGCCAGAGCATCTCCCGGGACAGCACGATTACCTTTGCCGTCACTGACGAAAGCCTGAATATCGATACGTTCATTATGAACCAGTACCCCGCCTCTGAAAGAAAAGTCTTTGAGAGCAGCAAGGCCTGCTATGAGGCGGTCGCCTCCGGGGACGCGGACTGTGTCCTTGTCAGCAATTACAGACTCCCGTCCGAAGCGGAGGAGCTGGACAGATATAAGCTCTTCTCTGTCCCGACCGGAGAAACCATGCCGCTTTCCTTTGCGGTGGACAGCGAGGACCGGGAACTCTATTTTCTCCTGAATAAAACGGTGCTTATGACGGACAGCGAGGACATGGATACCGCGCTTGCCTCCTATATGGAATCTGACGATAAGGTGTCCTTTACCCAGTTCCTGAAGGACAACTGGATGATCGTCCTGGCAGTTGTCTGTGCGGTGTTCTTCGTCATCATCGTCCTGCTGTACCAGAAGCTGAAGGCGGAGCGGGTGGCCAATGAGCAGCAGCGGCTTCTGGAAGAGGCCGATGAGATCGCCGAGCTGAAACAGACGATTTCCTCTCTGCTGGACAACCTGCCCGGCAGGAATTTCACAAAAGACGCACAGACCGGTGTCTATCTTGCCTGCAACCAGGCGTTTGCGGATTACGCAAAAAGGAAGAATCCGGAAGACGTGATCGGACTGACGGATGAGCAGATATTTGATGCCGAGCAGGCGAAGCGACTGGTCGAGGATGACAGGATGGCGGTCTCCATGGACGGCCCCTATATCTTCTTCGAGGATGTCCCGGATGCGGAAGGAAACCAGCGGCAGATCAAGACCACCAGACTGAAGTACACTGATGCTGCCGGACGGCTGTGCGTGCTTGGCATATCCGTGGATGTGACGGCAGACACGGTACGCATCCACCGCGGGGATGTTACGTCAAAGGAATCCTATGAAAAGGCGCGCAGCACCGGTATCATCTATTCGCACATCGCCCAGGCGCTGGCCCGCGGATACACGGATCTCTATTACATCGATCTGAATACGGAGGGGTTCATCGAATACCGTATCGATGAGGACGGCGGATCTCTGACTGAGGCAAGGCGCGGCTGGCATTTCTTCGAGGAGTGCCAGGAGGAGGCAGAACATCTTGTGTATCATGAGGACCGGGAAGCCGTGATAAAGGCTCTGGACCGGAAGACACTGGTTGACGCACTGGACCGCAGCAACATCTTTATCATGACCTACCGCCTGAACGGTAAGGACGGGCCGGTCTATGTCACCATGAAGGTCACCCGCATGAAGGATGATGACCGGTTCATCATCCTGGGTGTTACGGATGTTGACGAGCAGACGAAGCAGCGCAACGCAGCCGAGCGGATGAAGGAGGAACAGATTGCCTACGCCCGCCTCAGCGCGCTGGCCGGCGACTATCTCTGTATCTATCTTGTGGTTCCCGAGACCGGACGGTACCGGGAATTCAGCGCAACGGCCGGATTCGAGACCTTTGAGCGGTCCAGGAGGGGCATGGATTTCTTTGCCGATACCAGGGAGCAGAGCCGCGCCGTGGTTTATCCGGAGGATCTGAGCCGGTTCCTTTCAGTATTTACCAGGGAAAATGTCATGGCGGATATCGGGCGTCACGGCCTCTTTACGCTGAGCTACCGCCTTGTGATGAACGGCAGCCCCCGCTATGTACAGCTCAAGGCGGTCATGCTGGAAGAGAATGAAGGAATCCGACTGATTGTCGGCGTCAATGATATCAACGCCCAGGTCCGCCAGGAGGAAGCGTATGCCACAAATCTTGCCAGAGCACAGATGAAGGCCAGTGTCGATGCCCTCACAGGCGTGAAGAACAGGCATGCTTATCTGATGGCGGAGGAGCGGCTGAATGCCCAGATCAGGGAGGGATCGGTTCCGGAATTTGCAATCGTGGTTCTGGACGTCAATGACCTGAAGAAGGTCAACGACAGTGCCGGACATGAGGCGGGGGATCAGTACATCAGGGATGCCTGCAGGATTATCTGCAATACATTCAAGCACAGTCCCGTCTTCCGTATCGGCGGAGACGAATTCGCGGTCATCGCGCAGGGAGA
>ONVT01000301.1 GCA_900321365.1 uncultured Eubacteriales bacterium
GATTCTGGCAACCTTTGCTACATTGAGTCCCTTTCCGCCTGCGGTGTTTCTCACTTCCTTCACACGCATGACGGTGCCGTTCTCAATCGCCTGCTCCATAACGTAAGCCTTGTCGATGGAGGCGTTCAGAGTCACTGTTGTAATCATTTTTTACGCCTCGCTGTCGACCAGAATCTTCCCCTTCACCATGCCCGGCGTCTTATACCACTCGAACGCATCCGCGATCTGTGACAGAGGCACCTTACGGTAAATGAAGGATTCATCGAACTTCAGCTGCCCTGTGCTGAAATAATAGGAGGTCAGTTCCCATTCTCTGCCCGGGAACGGCGCCGAGTAGGACATCCAGGATCCTGTTAAGGTGAACTCCTTGCGGTTCATGCACTCCCACTCATCCACGGTGAAGCTCAGCTCCTTCGTCGGGGTTCCGATGAAGCACACGCCTGCCTTGTTCGCCGCCAGCCGAAACGCCATCTTCATCGTGATGGTGTTGCCCGCCGTCTCATAGACATAGTCAAAGCCGCGTCCGTCAGTCAGTTCCATGGCCCTGTCCATGAAGCCTTCCTCCAGTGTATTGATCCCGGCATCGGCTCCCAGACGCTTTCCAAGCTCCAGACGCTCATGTACGATATCAAAGACGACAACCTTCTTCGCACCGAAGATCTTCGCCCACTGCAGCGTCATCATGCCGATTGTTCCGCCGCCGAGCACGGCCACGCATCCGCCTCCCTTATAGTCCAGCCGGTTCAATCCGTGCAGAGCTACCGTCGCCGGTTCGAAAAATGCGCCCTGCTCGAAGCTGACATTGTCGGCGAAGGGAACCGCGTTGAGCTCCGGCACGCTGACATACTCCGCAAAGCTCCCGAATTCGCGCGACCCGATAAAGCTGTAGTGCTTACAGAGTGAATAATCGCCCCGCTGGCAGTCAATGCACTTCAGGCAGGGAACCAGCGGAATTCCGGCCACCCGGTCACCCGGCTTCAGGCGTGTCACGCCCTCCCCGATCTCCACGACAGTCCCGGAAAACTCATGTCCGAGCACATTCGGAAAATAGTGGCAGGCGTCCGCATTCACCCGAGGTACGTCAGACCCGCAGATCCCGGTGTATTTGACCTTGATCAGAACCCGGCCCGGTCCGGCCTTCGGTGTCTCGATTTCCTCATAGCGGATGTCATTTTTCGCGTGTACTACTCCTGCTTTCATGACGGTTTCTCCTCATCTGTTTTTCATCAGCTCTTTCAGGTTCTCATACAGCGCGCGGTAGGTCTGATACCCTTTTTCGTACGCTTCCAGATCCGCAGTCTTCGGTTCGTGGACACGGCGGGTTGCGATCGTCCTGTCTATGACTTCCCTGTAGGACGGGAAGAGTCCGACACCCACGCCTGCCAGCATGCACGCCCCCCAGGTGGTAGCGGTGTCGGAAGACGGAACTTCAATCTTCTTCCCCGTGATGTCCGCCTTGATCTGCGTCCAGAGCAGGGAATTTGCGGATCCGCCCATCGCTTTCAGAACCTGCACGTTCGCCCCGGCGCCCGCCGCGACTTCCAGGTTATGGCGCAGCGCATAGGCTACACCCTCCATCAGCGCCCTGACAAAATGCCCCTTCTTTTTCGTAAAGTCAATTCCGTAATAAACACCCTTCGCTTCCGGATCCCAGATCGGGGTCCGCTCTCCGGACATATAGGGCAGGAATACGAGGCCTTCGCTTCCGGCGGGAACGGCCGCCGCGGCTTCATTCATCTGATCCAGCGAGCTCATGCCCAGCTGCTCTTTTCTAAGCCGCTCCTCGCCGCCAAATTCCTGCTCGAACCAGCGCATCGCTCCGCCGCCGCCAGTCGTGCCGCCCTGGAGCAGCCATCTGTCCGGCACGACATGATATCCAAGGATCAGCCTCGGATCTGCGTGATACTGATCCATGCAGATGCTCATGCCGCCGGCCTGTCCGCCCTGCTCCTGCGTCTCGCCCGGCTCGGACACGCCGACTCCCAAAGTTCCGCAGCAGGCATCCAGTCCGCCCGCAACAACAGGGGTTCCTTCCAGAAGTCCTGTCTTTACACCGGCCTCAGACGTCACATGTCCCACAACCGCGTCACAGGCAGTAATCTCCGGCAGAAAATGCGCCGGGATCCCCAGCTCCTTTGCCATCTCCAGATCCCAGCAGCCCCTGCGCATGTCAAAGC